>SKHL01000222.1 GCA_007116995.1 Limnochordia bacterium | reverse complement strand
TTCGATGAGATCCAAACGGGTTTGGGGCGTACCGGGCATATGTTTGCCTGTGAATCCGAAGGTGTTTTACCAGATATTATCACCTTAGCCAAGGCACTCGGTGGTGGATTAGTGCCCATCGGGGCTGTATTGTGTACAACGGATGTGTATACTGAGGACTTTGGCATGAAGCACTCTTCTACCTTCGCTGGTAATACACTAGCATGCCGTGTGGGGCTTAAGGTCGTAGAATTACTGACAAGGAAAAATAATCTACTAATTCGTGAAGTGGCTCGAAAAGGAGACCTTCTTAAGACTGGTTTGTTAACCATTCAAGAGAAGTACCCCCATGTTGTGCAGTCTATTCGTGGCTGTGGTTTTATGCTAGGAATTGATTTTGGAAACTCGAGGGATCTGTATCCTGAAAGTTTATTAGGAGTCATGGCAGAGCAGGAGATTCTGACTCCAATGATTGCAAGCTACTTGCTTAATGTGGAAGGTCTTCGTGTGGCTCCTACCTTGAATGGAGCTAGTGTTATTCGAATCGAACCACCTTTGATTACCACGGAGGATCAAATTGCGGAAGCGTTAGTTAAGATAGAACGAGCGGTAGCTATGCTTGCCCAACGGAATACAGCTGCATTTTTGGGCCATCTAATTGATTTTGATGTACCCACTAGCAACGCTGGGGTACGTGAGCCGCGGCCTAAAGTAGAACAGTCAGATGATCCTGCAGAAGGGCGATTTGCCTTTCTCATTCACCCAGTGGATATGAAAAACTACTCGGATTTCGACGAAAGCCTACAAGTATTTTCTGTGGATCAAATTGCAGATCTTACAGCTCGTTGGAGTGATATGGTAGAACCATTTCTCGTGGCTAGTGCTAGGATTACCAGTAAAACAGGGAAAACGGCTTTTGGTGATTTTATTGGTGTACCTCGTACTGCTGAGGAACTACGATCAATGCCTAAGGAAGAGGTATTAGCCGAAATAACATCTGCAGTGGAACTAGCTGTTAGCAGAGGAGCGAAGATTGTAGGCCTTGGTGCCTATACATCGGTAGTAACAGCTGGTGGTCGTTCGTTATTAAGCCAGGTAGACGTGCCCTTGACCACAGGCAACAGTTATACAGTTTTATCTGGGGTTGAAGCTCTAACCATTGGGGCCAAAGAATTAGGGGTAGATTTACCCAAGGCGACAGCTGCGTTAGTTGGAGCAGGAGGGGCTATCGGGAAAGCATCAGCGATACTATTAGCCGAGGACGTGAATCGGTTGGTACTAATTGGCAACCCTGACCGACCCGAGAAGAGTGAATATCGTATGTTAAAGGTGACAGCAGAGATTTACCAATATCTCAGCAAGCATGGTAGGCAAGGGCGAGTGTTTTCGCCAGGGAGTATAGGGGCCTATGTGAATTCCCTATTGGATTTACCCGGAGAAGATAGTCCTCTTAGTGACTGGCTAGACGTAGCTAAAGCGGAGTTAGCCGCTGGGTGCCCCATAACAATTACTGTCGATATAAAGAAGTGGTTACCGCAAGCAGACATTATTTTGGCTGCTACGAGTAGTACCGATGCCATGATTACCTCGGATATGCTCAAATGGGGGGCATTAGTTTGTGACATGTCTCGTCCCTCTAATGTAAGTCGAGATGTGTTAGAGAATCGTGATGATGTGTTAGTGATTGATGGTGGTGTGATCCAGGTTCCAGGTAAACCGGACTTAGGTTGGAATTTCGGATTTGACGTTGGGACCGCCTATGCCTGCATGTCCGAGACAATGATGTTAGGGCTTGAGCACTTCTATGAGAATACAAGCATTGGAGCAGATCTAAATTTAAATCATCTTAACCGACTACGTGATCTGGCGCAAATTCATGGGTTTTCATTAGCTGGATTCCGTAGCTTTGACTTACCCCTATCTGAAGATATTTGGAAACGGGTGGTGGCCACTCGCCAAAACACCATTGTCAGTGAACGTGGTGCATAAGGAAATTGTCATATTTAGACCTGCACATGAATTTGTGCAGGTTTTGGCTTATTTCGGAAAGAGTTAGTTTTTCTTCTCATGAAGGGCTATATGCTTTTCTACATAATCTGGATATGCATACATATAAATAAAAGGATGCAGCTGATTAAAGGAGGATGAACTATGCACAGAGTGATAGTAGCAGGAGGAACGGGAAAGACTGGGCAGGCTGTGTGCCGGTTTTTATGCAAACAGGCTCATGTTGAAGTGGTGGGAGTTTTGGCCCGTAAGCATGTGGGGACGTCCATTCGTCAGCAAATACCAGATTTAGAACAAGACGCTCCTATCTATGGTAGTTTTGAGGATGCGGTTTCGTGCAGGCCCACTGTATGGGTAGATTTTACTCCTCCGGAAGTAGCAAGAATTAATTTTCCGTATTGTGTTATGAAGGGAATACATCCAATTATAGGTACAACAGGGTTTGAATCTAGCGATGTTGAAGTCTTTATGCGACTGTGTTCTGATCATGAGTTGGGCGGGGTGCTTATTCCTAACTTTTCATTAGGTGCTCTTATGCTGTTCCAAGCTGCGCGCCTAGCAGCCCAAGTATTTAGCGACGCAGTTATTCTTGATATGTATCCTCCTCAGAAGAAAGAGGCTCCTTCAGGGACAACGAAGCATTTATTGGCGGAATTGCAGAAACTACCTCTCTATTGTAACCAAGAGATTACGACACATAGTCTGCGAATCGATGGAGCTATCCCTCACCAGCAGATTAAGTTTGGTGGTGAGGGGGAGACAGTTACAATGCAACATGATGTTAGTGATCGGATGTGTTTTGGTGCAGGTGTGCTAAAAGCAATTGAACGGGTGGGAACATACAAACGGTTGGTGACGGATTTGGCTGACTTGATCTAGGAAGTTGACAAGTCTTACACGGACCGTCATTACACCAAGCATTTTGACTATATTGTGGTATTCATCTGTGTCTAATTGCAGAACAAGTCCTTGGTACATTTCAACTGCTTTTTGTTCAACCCAAATCCCATAAGATATAACCTTTTCTAGACCGACGGCCTTGGCAATTTCAGCGCTTGTTGTCCCAAAAACCGATGTAGCAATGTCTAGTCCGTGGTGAGGTTTTCCCCCTAACTCCTTGATAGCATTTTTTATGTTTTCTATATGTTGATTTTCAGTTTCCAGAAACGTAAGGAGAGCATGTTCCCAGTGTTCATCACCTTTTACTACATTGAGGTTCCTCTTGTATAGACTAGCTTGTAAGACTTCTAGGGACAGGAAGAGGTTTAAGCGGACGAGTAAAGCCGAGTATTCCATTTGTGACCTCCCAAACTAATTGGTTTTAATATTATTACCTAAACTAATTACGGCTATTCCAAATGAGTTAGAGCTGCTAATTCCGTTGTTGTCTATGCTTCGGTGAGAATGGGAAATTTGGTTCCTGTTGATTATTCTAGTGGGTTCTGGTGTGGTCACGGCTCTACCGCTACTACTATTTGCCCAAGGTGCACAAAAAATTAAACTTTCTATGATGGGTTTTCTACAATATATCGCTCCGACAATTAGTTTGTTTTTAGGTATCTATGTGTTTAGAGAGATTTTTTCGATATCTATTTTATCAGTTTTGGATTTATCTGGATCGGGCTGATTGTTTTTACTCTTAGTAACTTGAGGGTATTACGCTAAATTCTTTATTGTTATGCCGTATCTATGGCTTTTGGGAACTCAAACTAGTGTAAGGAATAGCCGGTTTGTTAAGCTTATAATAAGGATTGGTGAATCCCTTCTAAATATTTTCAGAGTATGCTATAATCGATTATAGTTCATGTACAATAGGCTTTTTGGTATACTAAGGGATAGAAAATGTGGTAGAGTGGTAGCACCTATGGGACAGGCGGTCTATCCGTCTGTTTTCTTGATTTAATGAGACTATATGTTTTTCCCGTAAATCTCCAATAGGGATAAGGAAGGTGTGGCATAGTGACAAGTGGGGTCCGAAGAATATTTGTGGAGAAGAAGGTTGGCTATAATGTGGAAGCCAAGCACTTGTATTTTGATCTCAAGGAGAATCTAGGCATTCAAGAGTTAGAAAATATTAGGATTGTTAACAGATATGATATAGCTGGAATGTCAGATCAGGAATATGTGGATGCACGAGAGCTAATATTTTCTGAACCTCCGGTGGATGCGGTGTACGACGAAGAGCTAGCTATTGATGGGAATCACTATTTGTTCGCGATGGAGTATCTTCCGGGGCAGTATGATCAACGGGCTGATTCTGCAGCCCAATGTATTCAGATGCTGACACAAGGGGATGCCCCGATTATTAAGGCAGCAAAGGTAATCATTTTGCAGGGTGATATTGATGCTGATCAGCTACAACGAATAAAGAAATACTGCATAAATCCTGTAGACTCGAGAGAAGCATCCCTTACGAAGCCAGTTACGCTCTACACAGAGACCGAAATACCCGATGATGTACAGCTTCTTGAAGGGTTTATTGATCAAACAGATGACCATCTTAAAGACATGATGAATCAAATGGGATTTGCGATGACCCTAGCGGATCTTCATGTATGTCAAGCCTATTTTCGTGATATGGAAAAACGGGACCCCTCACTGACAGAAATCCGAGTGATCGACACCTACTGGTCTGATCACTGCCGTCATACAACATTCTTAACGGAGCTTGTAGAGACCGAAATCGAGGAAGGTAAATATACTGGGGCTATTCAGCAAGCATATCAAGGGTATTTAAAGTCGCGTGAGTATGTCTATGGTGATACATCCAGAGATATGACATTGATGGATATCGCTGTGATAGGTATGAAAGAGCTACGGAAAAAAGGCCAGCTTGCTGATTTAGATGTATCTGATGAGATTAATGCATGCAGTATCGTGGTAGAAGTGGATGTAGATGGGACTAATCAAGAGTGGTTAGTTATGTTTAAGAATGAGACCCATAACCATCCCACAGAGATAGAACCTTTCGGGGGAGCGGCTACCTGTCTTGGTGGTGCAATTCGTGATCCCCTCTCGGGCAGATCCTATGTCTATCAGGCTATGCGTGTCACAGGCAGTGGGGATCCACGTACTCCGGTGGAGCAGACACTGCCAGGCAAGCTGCCCCAGCGAAAGATAACAACAGGGGCCGCTGCTGGTTATAGTTCTTATGGAAATCAAATTGGTCTAGCTACAGGACAAGTGGTGGAGATATATGATCAAGATTACATTGCTAAGCGGATGGAAATTGGGGCTGTGATTGGAGCCGCTCCAAAGAGCAATGTAGTGCGTTCCGTGCCAGCTAAGGGGGATGTGATTCTCCTGTTAGGTGGTAAGACAGGACGCGACGGTTGTGGTGGGGCCACAGGATCTTCTAAGGAGCATACCGAGGAGTCGATTCACACCTGTGGTGCCGAAGTTCAAAAAGGAAATCCACCTACCGAGCGGAAAATACAACGTCTTTTCCGGATTCCCCAAGTTAGCCAGATGATTAAAAGGTGTAATGATTTTGGTGCTGGTGGGGTTTGTGTGGCCATTGGAGAGCTTGCCGATGGATTGCAGATAAACTTAGATGCTGTGCCAAAAAAATATGAAGGCCTCGATGGAACGGAGTTGGCTATCTCTGAGTCACAAGAACGGATGGCCGTAGTTGTAAGTCCAGAGAATGTGGATGCCTTTATGGCCAAAGCAGATAAGGAAAATCTAGAGGCAACATCTGTCGCTGTGGTGACCGATAATCAGCGTATGCAGATGACTTGGCGAGATAAGATTATTGTGGATATTAGCCGAGATTTTCTAAATACGAATGGGGCTAAGCAAACAGCAAAGGCTATTATAGCGGCTCCTGATCAAGATAGAAGATATTTTGATACGATTGATGCTAACGTGCAGAGTCAGTTAGCTCATTTGCCCACTGCGTGGGCGATGAACTTGCAGCAGCTAAATGTATGTAGCAAAAAAGGCCTAGTGGAGCGGTTTGATTCTACGATTGGTGCGGGGACGGTATTGATGCCCTATGGGGGTAAATACCAGGCAACACCAATAGAGGCCATGGTAGCTAAGATTCCAGTATTATCTGGGGATACCAATACAGCTACGATTATGAGTTATGGGTATGATCCTAGTATCGCCAAATGGAGTCCTTTTCACGGGGCTGTCTATGCGATAGTTGAAGCTCTAGCCAAGGTTGTAGCAGTGGGTGGAGATTATCGAACGATTCGCCTGACACTACAAGAGTACTTTGAACGACTTGGAGATGATCAGAAAAAGTGGGGAAAACCCCTTGCTGCGCTCTTAGGCGCTTATTATATCCAGTCTAGGCTAGGCATACCAGCCATTGGTGGCAAAGATAGCATGTCTGGTACTTTTATGGATTTAACTGTGCCGCCCACACTAGTCGCTTTCGCTGTCAATGTAGTCGATGTGAACCATGTGATATCACCAGAGTTTAAGGAAGCCAATAGCCAGGTCGTTCTGATTCCCCTACGACGACAGACTGATGCCCTGCCTGATTTTGATCAACTCCAGCAGAACTACCAGAAAGTAACAGATTTGATTGAATCAGGTCAAGTATTGTCAGCGCATACTATCAGAGCTGGTGGACTCGGAGAAACTATTACGAAGATGGCTTTAGGTAATCGCATAGGGATGCAATTCCATCGGCAGATTAGTCCTGAGCAGCTATTTACCCCTGGGTATGGTTCACTTGTTCTGGAGCTAAGGGAGGAAGTATCACTTGGCGAAGCCTTTGGTGCAGTGGAATATGTGGTTTTGGGGAAAACCCAAGCTACGCCCCGAATATCTGTGAATGGAAACACTCTAGAGCTTGAGGAGCTCTATCAACAGTGGACACAACCATTAGAGCGGATCTTCCCAACCACGCTAGAGAGCGAGCAAGCTATACCACAAACAGCTAGCTATCTGGGGAGAAACAAGAAAAAGCCAGTAAGCAGGTACGCAAACCCTGGAATTTTCATGCCTGTTTTCCCAGGTACTAACTGTGAGTATGATTCGGTCAGAGCATTTGAACAAGCTGGTGGAGTGGTAGATACTTGCGTAATCAAAAATCTAACTGCTACTGGGGTGGAGCAATCTATCCAGGCGTTAGCCGAGGGAATCAAGAAAGCCCAGATCATCATGCTGCCCGGTGGCTTTAGTGCAGGTGACGAGCCTGACGGCTCTGGTAAGTTCATTGCGACAGCTTTTCGTAATCCGAAAATTAAAGATGCAGTAATGGAACTGCTCAATCGGAGAGATGGTTTGATTCTAGGGATTTGTAATGGATTCCAAGCATTGATTAAGCTTGGCCTACTGCCCTATGGTGAAATAGTGGATGTCGATGAATCTTCGCCTACATTAACCTTTAACACGATCGGACGGCATGTATCTTGTATGACGCAGACGCGAATTAGTTCAACGCTTTCGCCATGGTTGTATAATGTGGAGCTAGGCGATATTCATACAATTCCGGTGTCCCATGGTGAAGGCCGATTTGTGGCGAACAAGGAGCAGATTAGATTACTGTTGGAGAATGGACAGATAGCTACCCAATATGTGGATCTAGCGGGTATGCCATCTAATCACATAGCTTATAATCCCAACGGAAGCATAGATGCTATAGAAGGAATTACATCTCCCGATGGGAGAGTCTTGGGGAAAATGGGTCATTCAGAACGAATTGGTACTAGAGTAGCCATTAATGTACCAGGTGTTAAGGATCAAAGGATTTTCCAAGCTGGAGTCAACTACTTCAGATAAGCAGAAATAGATAAATGGGACGGCTCTTGGTGACAACCTCCAATTCTGGAGAGTCACAGGGCCGTCCCTTATATCTTCCTCCTGTTCCTATGTCTTGACAGTTTATCACTTGATCCTAATCGTAAACAGCTATAATTGTCTGCTTGGGTTGGTGTGGGAGGTCCACGATGACTTAGTCTTTCACATAAACAGCTACACCGTCTGTGGTATCTGCAATTATCTGGGTGCTGCAACTAGCATTGATTACGGTAAAGAACAGGTCTAGTTCTTGCGAACGTTTGTCAATATTATGACAAAGGATGATTCCTCCACTGCGGAGTTTATCTATTCCAGCTTGCACTAGAGGCCCATAAATGGACTTCCCTCTATACTGCTCACGTGGATCATCGCTTCGTCCATAGGCATCTAGCATTAGCATATCTAGAGAGGAATTCAATTGGCGTAGTAGCTTCTCTGCATCATCACAGATGGCTTTGGCATAGGGTGCATACCCTAGATTTTCGATGTTCTTCTGCGATAGTCGGGATACAGAAGGATCAATATCGGATAGAATGGCTCGTCCCTTACTCTTAGCTAGCCCAGGCATTGTCCATGCCACCCAATACCCGTAGTAGCTGCCTGCTGCAAATAGAGTTTTTGGTGAAAACAATTGGCTAATGGCATAGGCGATCCGACCTTCTTCAGGAAAGATGAAGGTATTATACTCTTGATGATCATAGCAAGTCTGCATACAATGACGAAAGCGCTTAAACTCAGCCGAGTCATAACTACTAGAGGCGAGCGCTTTAGCGGTCTTGAGATCATCTAGCACCCTCTGGGTCGTGGTGTACTCACTACATGCCGGAATTGTCTCCATTTTTGCATAAGCGCTTGCACCAAGTTTTTGCCTAAGTTCTGTTTCTAGAGCCTGTAAGGTTGCCAAATATTGATCGAAGGGAAGTTGACCAGCTAAATGCTGCTGGAAGAAGGGATAATCTGCCATCACCCGTTTAATTTTATCATATACTGGTCCACCCATAATATCACTCCTATTTTCATCGCTGTTGGATACTTAGCCATTTTACTTTTTAATTCCTGCTTGATAGCAAGTTTATATTTGCGGCTAACCACTTCTTGTCATTGAGATCTGGTGAATATTAGAAGGACTTTTATTGCTCTTGGAGAAGTGATTTATAGTCACAATATGCCAGAATTGGGAATTATCATATGATAACACGAAGGAGGGAAAGAATGAAGAAGTTGTGGCGAGCTAGTATACTCGGGTTTATCATGGTAGGGATCCTATTAGCTTGTGGTACGTTAATGGCTGCGGCACCCAGCCTAATTTTAGCTGGGTTTGATGGTAAGACACCCGTGTCACTGTTTGATTATGCCCATGCCGATGATACGGTAGCAGTGAGTCTAACCGATGACAGCTATTATGGTGACCAAGCTATTGAGTTTACATGGACAGTTGTTACCCAGCAAGCAGCTATGGGGATCAACCCCAGTGGAGGACAGCAGTGGGATGGGAGTGGATATGAATATCTTTCCTATCGGGTTTATGGCGATGGGAATGTCTTTCGATATCGAATTGAGATTACTGACGCAAATGGTGAACGCTTTGAGGTAATTGATCAGATGGGTTATTCGGGTTGGGAGCAAATTCAGGTACCGTTAGATTTCTTTTCTTCGCGGAGTTGGCAACCTAGTGGTGTTAGCGTAAACGAACGGATTGATTGGCCTCTAAGAGATATCCGATTTGTGGCATTAAGTGGGTCGGGTGTTATTCGCTTGGACCTATTTGAGTTCTTAGGCAGTCCCGGAGACCAAAGTGTGGTAGAAGAGGAGCGAGCAATGGCCGAATCTAGTGGTGAGCTATTTCGCAGTAGTTTATATCCAGAGAACTGGTATCCAGGGTTTGCAGATCAGCAGGGCCGATTCTTCCATGATTTTTCCTATGCAGGCTATGCCATGGGAGAACGTAGTGTTCCCCAAGACATTCCAGGTGTGTTTGTGGATGTAACGAAAGAACCATATAATGTCGATAATACGGGAGAAACCGATGTTACTCGTTCCTTGCAGTCTGCTATTAGTGCGGTGGGTCGAGAGGGCGGGGGCGTGGTTTATATTCCCGCTGGTATTTATCGGGTAAAGCCGATCTTGTCGATGAGTTTTGCGCTTTGGATTAATCACAGTAATGTGGTCTTGCGGGGTGCAGGTGTTGATCAAACTTTTATTTTTAATGATGAAACAAGCATGCGTAGTCGAAGCATCATCTATGTAGGGCCGACGAGCGGAGCTATCACTCCTGCACAAGGCAGTTGGAACAGAGTTGGTCCAGAAATCCCGATTACCCGGGATTTAACCGGCCCGACCACCCTGATTCCCTTGGATGACGTATCAGAGTTTGAAACTGGTGATTGGGTGGTTGTGTATAGTCGAATTACTTCAGATTTTGTGGCTGAACATGGAATGGTTGGTTGGTGGGATGGCATGGTTGGCAACATTGGACCTACTTTTTATCGACAGATCGTGGCAATTGATGAGGATAGTCAGAGTATTTCGATTGATATTCCTACGCGTTATTATTTAAAAACAAGGGACCAAGCAGGGGTGTTCAAAGTAGATCCACCCTTGACTGGTATCGGAATAGAAGATTTATCCATCGGTAACCGGCAGCATCCAGGTGGAGGCTGGGGTGAAGAGGACTACACCAGAGCGGGAACAGGGGCCTATGATGCCCATGCCAGTTATATGCTACGCTTTCGCTATGTGGTTGATTCCTGGGCTAAACAGGTTAATTCCTACCAGCCTAGTGTAAATCCCAACCAGATACATTTGTTGTCTAATGGGTTTCATATCTACCAGACTAGAAACGTTTCGATTTTACAGACTCATGTTAGTTATCCGCAGTACCGTGGTGGTGGCGGTAATGGATACCTATATCGAATAGATGCTAATGATACCTTGATCCAAGACGGTGTCGCGGTGGGGGGACGCCATAACTACTCATTTTCTCACATGATTTCAAATGGGAATGTGTTGCATCGAGTGCAATCAATCAGACCTTCTTTAGTATTAGATTTCCATATGCATCTTTCCATGGCAAATCTGTTGGATGGCACCATTCTAGATGGCGATATCATCGAGGGGCGAATTCGACCTTGGGGAGGTAGCAATCTTCACGGAGCCACCACCACCCAATCGGTCATCTATAATACAACGAGTTTGAGTCCATTTCGTAGTAAAAACTATTCCGTGGATTCACGTCAATTTGGTGATGGCTATGTAATCGGTACACAAGGTCTAGTAACTGGTGTGTTAACAAGGCCGATTGTTGATCATCGGGTCGACACTGGCCCTGAAGACTTTGTGGAAGGTGTTGCGATGGGACATCTATTATCACCCGCATCCCTTTATGAGGATCAATTATACCAGCGCATGCTACAGAAACCGTTAGAGCTGGTAGCTATCACTATCGGGGATCAACCCATAGCCCAATTTCAACCGGGGCGATTAGCTTATTCAGTGACGGTAGATGATGGTGCTAGTGCCGTTCCACAGGTTACAGCTGTGGCTAAAGACAGTGATGCTCATCTAGAGATAATCCAAGCGAGTAGTCTTCCCGGTACAGCTGATATTCATGTGAGTTCAGCGACCGACGAAGTAGTCTATGTAATACAGTTTAATGCAGGGAAATAAAGTATGTAAGGGAGGGATGATGTCAGTTTTTCTTTGCTGAAGGTACAGTCATAAAATTTGAGGAGGATATCTCATGAAAAAGTTACTATTGGTTCTTGTTTTGCTTTTGGCGGCAGCACAGATAGCAATCGCAAGTGAGCCTGCTGAAGATGGGTTTATCGTGGCAGATTTTGCAGATGCAGAAGCACTAACGATATTTGATTATCACCATGCAGAAGATGAAGCAAAGGTTAGTGTAGTCAGTCAAGGGTTATATGGAGAGAATGCACTCTCATTTACCTTTAGGGTTGATCGCCAACAGGCGGCATTTGGTATTCGTCCTGCTGCGGAACAAGTGTGGGATGGTAGCGACTACAGTTATATTTCTGTCTGGATTAAGGGAGACGGCAGCACATGGGGTTACCGGTTTGAACCCACCGATTTTGGTGGAGAGCGCTTTGAGATTCTGGGTGAGATTAGTCATGAAGGGTGGCAACAGGTTAAATTACCTATATCTAATCTGGATTCCCGTACGTGGCAACCAGGTGATGCTACTGTAAATCATCAATTAGCTTGGCCACTTAGGGATATCCGGTTTGTGGTCACCAGTGGTAGTGGGACTATCTTAGTTGATTTGTTCGAGTTCCTTCCCTAAACAAAGCTCCTTTTTGACGAAAAACAACGTATAGTTAAGCTAGGCTCTAGTATATTTGATGAGTCTAGCTTATTTTACATCACGGAGGTATAAGCTGTTGTTTGGAACCACCAATGTAACAAAATCAGAACGCACTCTGTGTATCATGGAAGCATCGCCCGCGTCTATCGTCAGCACTCTATATCTCTATCGAAAAGTGGATCGGCAAAGACTAGGCTTAAGCTGGGGCTTAGTTTTTCACAGAAGATCACTAAACGAGAGTGACTACATGGTGGACTTATGATGCGCTCTGACGACTAAATTGATTGGTATAGAGGCGATAATAAAATCCTTCTTGTGCTAAAAGTTTGTGATGGGTACCCTGTTCAACAATTTCTCCATCATTAATTACGACAATTACATCGGCATCACGGATCGTACTTAACCGATGGGCTATCACAAAGCTGGTCCGACCTTCCATTAGACGTAACATGGCCTGTTGAATCTGAACCTCCGTACGAGTATCTACACTGCTAGTGGCTTCGTCTAGTATTAAGATGGCGGGGTCTGCCAGAAGTGCCCTAGCAATGGCGATCAGTTGGCGTTGGCCTTGACTTAAGTTACTCCCATCCTCGCTCAGAACTGTGTCATATCCATCTGGTAGACGAGTGATAAATGTATCGGCAAAAGCTAGCTGAGCCACAGCCTCCACTTCCTCGTCAGTGGCATCGAGCCGTCCATAGCGGATGTTTTCTCGGACAGATTCGGAGAACAGGTAGGTATCCTGTAAGACAATACCAAGCAGGGAGCGTAAGCTATTGCGGGTTACAGCCTTTATATCGTGGCCATCAATGGTGATCGTTCCTTGTTTAATCTCATAAAATCGGGTCAATAAATTGATTATCGTAGTTTTGCCGGCTCCGGTGGGTCCGACAAAGGCGATGGTTTGCCCTGATCTCACATCTAGGTTAATACTTTTTAATACAGGAGTGTCTTCTTCATAGGCGAAGGAGACATCATGAAAACATACCTCACCAGAAATATTGGTAAGGACAGGTGCACCGGGAGCATCCTCTGTTTCCGGATCTTCATCCATGATTTCAAAGAAACGTTCCGCTCCTGCTATAGCCGATTGAATCATATTGAACTGATTGGCTAATTCGGCTAATGGGCGAGTGAATTGTCGCGAGTAGTTAATGAAACTTGCGATAACTCCAATCGTAATCGTTCCTTGAATGACTAACCAACCTCCAGCCCCAGCCAAAATGGCGAAGCTGAGATTATTGAGTACATTCATCAATGGAGGGATGATACCGGAGTAGATCTGTGCTTGGATTCCCACGTTTTTTAGGGCCTGATTTCTAGTGACAAAGTCCTCAATTATGGCCGGTTCACGGCAAAATACTTTTACGACTCGTTGTCCAGAAATGGTTTCTTCAATTAGTCCATTTAGTTCGCCTAAGTTTTTCTGTTGTTCCGAAAAATATTTGCGAGTTCGTTTCGCAATGGTCTTGGTACAGAGGGCCATCATTGGGATGGTTACGAGGGCAAAGAGGGTGAGCAAGGGACTTAACCAAATCATCATACTGATAGTACCAATGATCGTAATAACACTAGCAAACACTTGGGTTGTGGAGGAGTTCAGCGTATTACTAATGTTTTCGATATCATTTGTTAGTCGACTCATTAACTCTCCGTGGGTCTTACTGTCAAAAAAGCGCAAAGGTAGGGTTTGCATTTTTTCAAACAAATCTGTACGCATTTGAGCCACTATTTTTTGGGCGATTCCAATCATCCAGTAGTTCTGTAACCATGTACTGAAGGTATTAATCCCGCTGATTGCTAGCATCAATAGGGATAGACGAAGGAGTCCCTGGAAATCTCCAGGGATAATATATCGGTCAATAGCAATACCTATTAGATAGGGTCCGGCTAAGGTTAGTGCGGAACCCAATAGTACAAGGGTAAATACCAAAGACAAAAGCATCTTTTCATGCACTAGATAGCTCCCAAGCCGTTTTAGTGTCTGTTTGGGATCTTTCGCTTTCACGATAGGCATACCTATACCGCCACGACCCATGCGTCCACCTGGACGACCTGCTGTTACTGGGCGGGTGGGAGAGCGATTCTCAGTATCTTTTTGGTTAGCCATTTACAATATCCTCCTCTCCCATTTGGGATTGGTATATATCCTGATAGAGTGGGCTGGTTTGGAGTAGTTGGGTATGTGTGCCTTCCGCAACAATCTGTCCATTATCTAGCAGTAGGATGCGATCTGCATCCATTACGGAACTAATTCGCTGTGCGATTACAAAGGTGGTGGATTTTGTTTCTCGTTGTTTTAGTGCTTGCTGTAAACGAGCTTCTGTGCCCATATCTACTGCACTCGTACTATCGTCAAGAATGAGCACGCAAGGTTTCTTAAGCAGAGCACGGGCTATGGATAAACGTTGTTTTTGTCCACCCGATACATTTACACCTCGTTGTCCTAGCAGGGTTTGATACCCATCTGGAAATCTGTTAATAAACTCATGGGCTTGTGCCATGTTTGCGATTTCCTCTACCTCATCTGACGTAGCATCGGCCCATCCCCACTTAATATTGTCTTCTATTGTGCCGGAAAACAGGACAGAATCTTGCAGAACAATACTGATTTTCTGGCGTAGATCTGCCAATTTCATCGCTCGGATATCTTCGCCATCAAATAGGATGCGTCCTTCATTAATATCATAGAGCCTAGGTATGAGGCTAACTAGCGTGGTCTTTCCCGAACCCGTTCCACCTAAGATAGCCACCGTTTCTCCGGGTTCAACCGTAAAACTAATGTTTTTCAACACCGGATCTCCCTGGGCCTTGGCATAGTGAAATGTGACATTATCAAACACTACTTGACCTTTCGTAGGGATAACCTCGGTCGCATCTGATGGATCAGCAATATCCACGTCTGTATCTAAGACCTCGTTAATCCGATCCGCTGAGGCCTTAGCTCGAGACAGCATAATAAAGATAAACGCTACCATCATGAGAGAAAATAGAATCTGCATCATGTAGTTAATGAAAGCCATTACTTGCCCTACCTGCATATTTCCTGTATTCACTTGGAGTCCACCGAACCATAGTACGGCTACTATGCTCGCGTTCATAATTAGCATAATCAAGGGCATGGCTAGGGCTACTAATCGCGATGCTTTCATGGTGGTATCCATTAGATCGTCATTAGCACCCTTAAAGCGCTTTTCTTCTTGGTTTTGTCGCACAAAGGCTTTGACTACACGGACCCCGGCGAGGTTTTCTTGCATGACGTTATTGACGCGGTCAATTTTTGTTTGAACGAGTGAAAAGAGAGGAAATCCGGCCCGAATAATGAGAAACATAAACGTTAGCATAACTGGAATGGATACGAGCAAAATCGCTGCTAAGCGCGGATTTATCACAACAGTCATGACAATGCCACCAATGCAGAGCAACGGAGCTCGGACCATTATGCGCAAGGCCATCAGAACCATATTCTGCACTTGCGTAATATCATTTGTTAATCTTGTTATCAGGGATGATGTCTTAAATTGATCCAAATTAGTGAAAGAAAAGGATTGCACTTTTTTAAATAGGGCTGTGCGTACATCTGCACCAAAGTTCTGACTCGCATGGCTAGCTGCAATGGTACAGCCAACGCCCCCGGCCATTCCAATGATAGCAATACCAAGCATTTTTAGCCCTGTTTTTAGAACATAAGGCACATCTCCGTTAACAACACCTTCGTCAATAATGCTTGCCAATAATAGTGGTTGGTACAAATCAGTAACCACCTCAATAAGCATAAGTACTGGTGCTAATAGGGCCACTTTCCAATAAGGCTTAATAAAGCCCAATAATCGAATCATTGATATCCTCCCAATTGATAGTAGTTAGTTAGCAAACAATAATAGCATTATGCGGATCTGTATCGTCGTTACATGCATCTATGGTAATTATGGTGGGAAAGAATATGCTTTGATTACAGGTTGATGTTTATGGTGATAACATTAACACATAAGACTTAAACCCAAGTAGACCGGTTTGAGAGGTCTATCTGGGTTTAGGAATGGTGATATAAGTTGTCATACGCTCATGTTTTTAAATAGCCTTTTTATCGATTAACTCTATCAGAAGACGATCTTGATGACGTCTCCTCGACCAACCAAATATCGGAACCGTACACGAGTATTTGAGGGCCTTGAATATATTCTCTATAGCCGCTGCTTGGGCGGTCAACCATATGCATGATACCAAAGGTCAATATACCGACGCCTTGCATAAATGGTGTGCGCATGCTTAATTCGATGAAAGGAGGGCGGTAATCCACTCGGTTGCGAGCATGAGAAAGACTAAAGCCTTCTTCAAAGGTGGAAATCGATATGCGTCCTGGACGCCCTCCGTTAGATAGCGTGTATTCATTATCAACTAAGAGCTGACCATATTCGGAGCGTTGTCGAATAGCGAGTAAATCAACTTCAATATCAATTATGCTATTATAACTGACAACATAGTTAGGTACATCCAATAGGTCATGTATCTGCACGGGCACAACGATAGAGCTTATACGATCCGAAACAACTACTTCATCAATAGGCCAATCACGTCCTCGGTTGGATCGGATCGAAAACTCCTCAATGTAGAGAGTCCGGGACGGGATTACGATAGAGCGTCGATCCAAAGGAGTTCGACGATTACCGGCTTCGTACGTCTCCATAGTATAGGTGTTGCGCGATGAAGTATTATTTGCGATTGCCACGTATACATTATCTCCGTCTTGCCATGCAATGGTAGTTAGGCGATCCGATACGGATTGTCTAGGTGAAAAAGCAGATACAGGTATAGATAGAATCAAGGTAAACAGTAGAATCAAGCTTATACGTTTCATAGAAAGAACCTCCTCGTTTACGTCAATAACGGTAGATCACAGTAGCCCCATTCAAATTATCCTGAAAAGCAGGAAGCTGGCGTTCATGTTGTTGATAATTATACTTGTTAAAATGTATAGTCATTTCTGTTATAACATAATCATAAAGTTCCTCAGCTGTTATGATTCCACTGGGGGTTGTCATCTTTCTTAATCCATCTGCTAGATAATACGTGAAGATACTTTGCTGTAATGAGTTACTGTATCCAGCTTCTTCATATTGCTGTGTAGCTGTCATTACTGTATATCCATATTCTTTATATTCTCTAAAAGCCAAGGAAGATACTTGTGACACAAATCCATCAATGAACGACCCAGAGTAATTTGTCTCAAGAATCAGAGTTACATCCTTGCCCTTAAACGGACGAACCCATTTTTCTAGTTCGCCATCAGTGATTGCGCTTTCCAATAACTTATCAGGATTAGCTGCATACAGAGCGTCCCAAGGAAGAATGTGGTCTATGAAGTCAAGTTCATAGATGTCGGTATCCGTTCGACCAGAAAAATAGATGACAAAATAATCATCGGGTCCAACTCTATTATCAGTAGCTATTCTTGTTATTTCATCTCTAATGCTCTTCTTGGTTGCCTGACCGTCAACTAAAACGGTTAATTCCCTTCTAGCTAAAGAGTTTTCGCGTACTAACGCATCAGCGATCAATCTTGCATCCTTTTCGGCTCCTAGCCAGTTATAGGGCGTATTCTCATAATTTTCTATTCCGATAATAAGGTAATACCCGACTCCGCCAAACAGCCCATCGTAACGAGTTAAACTGGTGGTTTCGCCTGCAATGATTAGAGCATCTTGCGAAATTTCGTAACGAAGATCCTTGTGATCAACTCTTACAGTTACATTGCCTTGCGGGATATTACGAACACGAAAGTATCCACTATTCCCTGTTGTTGTCTGGTGTCCACTAGATACAATAATATCTGCTTTGGAAAGACCACGGTATCCAGATAAATTTTGCGGTTCTGCTGTAATGATTATCTCATATTCCATTTCGTCAGTCTCGTCAGTAATCGACATCGGGCTAATTTCTCTGACATACACATATCCTTCTAGATGACCAGAATTTGGTGCGTAAGACTCAAACTGCACACATCCACTAAAAAAAACAATGTTTAGAAGGAGTATGAGAATTCTATACTTCATATTCAACATCCCTTTCCATTATATTCTAATCATA
>SKHL01000026.1 GCA_007116995.1 Limnochordia bacterium | reverse complement strand
TAAAAACTAAGGACTTGGCACGTATGCAAAAGAACAAGCTTCTGGAAACTCTAACTCGTAATCGGGAGAGTGTCTATGGTAGACTCTATAATTTCAAGAATATCCAAGATGTCCATCAATATCAAGACCAAGTACCCCTGACTACGTATGAAGACTATGCACCCTATATTGAACGAATTTGCGATGGAGAGTCCTCTGTTCTAACATTAGATCGGGTCAGCATGCTCGAGCCTACTAGCGGATCAACTTCTGCTGCAAAACTAGTGGTCTACACGGACGCATTAAAAAAAGAGTTTCAAAATGGGCTTAAACCTTGGTTCTATTCCTTATATACAAACTATCCAGGCATTCGGTGGGGTAAGAGTTATTGGTCAATTACTCCCGTTACCCACAATACCAAATATACCAGTGCCGGAATTCCCGTTGGCTTTGAAGAGGATAGTCAATATTTCGGGAAACTAGAAGAATATTTGTTTAACTGGATATTTGCAGTCCCTAGTAAGCTAGTAAAGCACTGTTCTATGGAAGAGTTTTACTATAAGACGGCTTTGAACCTACTTGCCTGCGAAAATCTAACGCTCATATCGATATGGAATCCCACTTTCTTACTACTGGTACTCGAATTTATGGATAAAAACCAAAAAGTGCTTATACAAGATTTATATACCCGAGATCCCAAAAGAGCGACGTTTTTGGAAAATGTGTTGCTAAATAAAGAGTACGCTAGCGTATGGCCCGACTTAGTAGTGATTAGTTGCTGGTGTCATGGCAATGCTCGAAAATATGTCCACGAAATAAAAACTCTGTTTCCCAAGGCCGTTGTGGAACCGAAAGGGGTTTTAGCCACTGAGGGCTTAATCTCCTTTCCCGTAAACGGATTAGCGGGTTCGGCACTTAGTGTTTACTCCCATTTCTTTGAATTTCAATCCCTAGAAGATAATCAACTGTATCTAGCCCATCAATTAGAGGAGGATAAGGATTATGCTGTGATTATAACAACAGCAGGTGGATTTTACCGTTATCAATTAAGGGATGTAATTAAGGTTTGTGGATTCATGGGAGAGATTCCCTTAATTTGCTTTGTGGGTAAACAGGATAGGGTGTCTGATTTATTTGGAGAAAAGCTTAATGAAGTATTTGTAAAAGAGGTGCTAGAAGGTTTGCAGATTTCTGGTTTTGCCATGCTAGCACCGAAAGATAATTTCTATGTTTTATTTACTACATTTCCTATTGATGCTGAGATGGTAGACCAGGGCCTCCGGACGAATTACCATTATAATTATTGCCGAAAATTAGGACAGCTCAAACCAGTACGGATCTTTCGATTAACTGGGGATCCCCTGCAGGAGTATCTGGGCGAATGTGTTAAGGCCGGGCAACGATTAGGAGATATTAAGCTAAGTGCATTATCGTTACATAGTCATTGGGACACTGTATTTAAAGGAGAATACCTATGAAAATTGCTTTATTAGCCCCAGCTGGAGCTATGCATCGATATAATGGTAGCTTTGGCAAATCCCTTCACTATGCCCCACTAACCTTAACCACCTTAGCCGGATTAGTACCAGATGAATTAGAAGCAGATATTAGGATTTATGATGAGACAGCAGGGGAAATTCCTTTAGATTTAGATGCCGATTTAGTGTGCATTACTTGTATTACCGGGGCAGCTCCTCGATGTTATGCCTATGCAGACTACTTTCGTAGCCTTGGTAAAACAATTGTGCTAGGAGGAGTCCACCCATCTATGCTGCCTGATGAAGCAGAAGCGCATGCTGATGTGATAATGATCGGATTTGCAGAGTTCACCTTTCCTCAGATGCTTTTTGACTATGTAAATAAATCACTTAAGACTCGATATATGCAAGGTGCAGATTATACCATTAATGGTAGGGCTATGCCTCGCAGAGATTTATTAAATAAGAAGCGCTATATTACCTTAAATTCCGTGGAGGCAGTACGCGGCTGCTCTCTACCATGTACCTTTTGTGCGTATCCAGCCGCATTTGGAAAAACGGTGCATAAACGCCCAGTTGCTGAGGTGGTTAAAGAAATTGAAGCCTTGCATTCTAAGGAAGTGCTTTTTCCCGATGTCAACCTGATTGCGGACAAGGAGTATGCAATCTCACTTTTTACAGCCTTAATTCCCCTAAGAAAGAAATGGTTAGGTTTAGTCACATCAGCTGTGGGATTTGACGATAATCTAATTGACCTCTTTGCTAAAAGCGGTTGTAAAGGATTATTAATTGGATTTGAATCTCTCAGCCAATCCTCTCAAAAGTTAATCAATAAAGGTGTAAATAAAGTAGTGGAGTATGCAGAACTTATGAAAAAACTTCATGATGTAGGGATCTTGGTTCAAGGCTGCTTTGCTTTTGGTGCTGATGATGAAGACCAAAGTGTGTTTGAACAAACAGCAAAAATGGCGATTGAAACTAAAATCGATCTTCCAAGATACTCGATTTTAACTCCTTTTCCTAAAACAGAGCTATATCAGCAATTAAGCGCGCAAAACAGGATCGTTGAACGAAACTGGGCAATGTATGATGTGGAGCATTGCGTGTTTACTCCTAAACAGATGACTAAAGAGCAATTAGAAGAGGGTTGTGCATGGGCATGGGAAGAAACCTATAGTGTTTCCTCAATTATGAAGCGTTTATCTCCCTTTAACCGCACCCCTTGGCTTGCATTACCTGTGAATTGGGGGTATCGAGGCTACGCCGCCAAGTTTAGAAGGTTTACTAGGGAAGTGATGACTGACAATACCGATATTCCTGAGGTGAAACATGAAAATAACCTTTATCGTCCCAGCAATTGGTAAGAAGCCCGGGCAAAAATACATAGGCACCTGGAAGATGGAGCCTTTAACCTATGCTGTTTTAAACTCTCTAACACCTAAGGATTGTGAGGTTGAACTATTTGATGATCGGATTGAGTTAATTGACTATAATACCTCCACAGACGCAGTGGTAATCTCAGTGGAGACCTATACAGCGAAACGAAGCTATCTAATCGCAGAAAAATTTCGGGCTCGGCACATACCAGTTTTTTTAGGTGGCTATCATGTTACACTGTGTCCAGAAGAGGCTGTACACCATTGTGACAGTATTGTCGTTGGCAATGCCGAATGCGTTTGGGCGCAGGTGTTAGAGGATCTAGCTCATGGGGACCTTAAAAAACGATATCAAGGAGGTCTCGGGTATACCCAAATGCAGCCTGATAGAGGGTTGTATGCTCACAAGAAATATCTGCCAATTTCCTTAGTAGAAACTGGACGAGGCTGCTGCCACACCTGTGACTTCTGTGCAATTTCGAGCTACTATCATAAATATGTAAACAGAGATATTCAGCACATTGTAGCAGATATTCAGCGCAGTCCCCATCGATATCATTTCCTTGTAGACGATAACCTAATGGCTGACATCTCTCATGCAAAGGCACTATTTCGCGCGATGGAACCTCTCAAAATTAAATGGGCAGGCCAAGGCACCTTAACTATGGCTAGAGATCCTAAATTACTTAAGCTGATGAAAAAAAGCGGGTGTGAACTCATCCTAATTGGCTTTGAATCCCTAGAAGCACCAAATCTTAAGCAAATGAACAAATCCTTTAATGTAGCTCTAGGAGAGCGAGATGAGCTTGTGCAGCGTATACACGATGCTGGAATTGGAATTTACGCCACATTTGTCTTTGGCTATGACAACGATACCCCAGCAACGATTGACCAGACCGTCGCTTTTGCCAAAAAGCATCGATTTTATACCGCAGCTTTTAATCACTTACTTCCCTTTCCGGGAACACCACTCTATCAGCGTTTGCAGAATCAAGATAGGCTGTTATATGATAAATGGTGGCTCGCTGAAGATTATCAGTATGGCCAATTAAGTTTTAAACCAAAATGTATGACCCCAGAAGAGGTTAGTCAACTATGTAGACAGGCTCGCAAAGAGTTCGCCTCACTACCATCAGTGCTTAAGCGAGGTATGCATAGTATGCAACGTTCGAACCCATTAATGTGGGGCCTTTTCTGGGCAATGAATATTCGCTTAGGCGAGGAAGTAGATAAAAAGATGAATGTCCCCATAGGGAGGAACCTAGATGATCTCCCCAAATAGTATTTTTGAGTATAGCTTGGCTAGCGAACACGATGGACCCGATCTTTTAACATTATACGAAAGCGACGACTTTAAGGGGAACATTTCTGTCTTGTATACTAGACGACCTAATCCCTATCTTTCCTATCTTCAAGAAGGAGAAAAAGTAGTGTTTCCAATTATCCGCTTAAAGGAAACAGGTGAGTTATGTGGAGGAGGATGCTGTGTCATCCGCAAGGCCTTTGTAAACGGATCCGTCAAAAGTACTGGATACTTAACAGGGCTGAAAATAAAGCCGGCCTATCGGAGACGAATTCCCTATATTCAAGATCTCTATCAAAAAATGTTTGTGCTCACAAAAGGGGATGTAGATCTTTTCTATACTACCATTCTTAAGGATAATACACTAGCACAGCGTCTTTTTAAGCAACGCCGTAAAAACATGCCTGAATACAAGTTTGTGCAGGATTATACTGTTTACTGTTTTAAACCCAAAGGCAAGATAAGGCTTAGTCCAGGCTATCGCTTAGAACAGGGTAGTTGTGCAGGGTTAGACAGCTTCTACAAAAACCACTTGTCTAATTATAATCTAGCTCCTCCTATATTTGATCAATTAAGATGGACTCAAGAAAATATTTTCGCCTTACGGGATCAGACCGGTCGCATTAAGGCAGCCTGTGGTATCTTGAATCAACAGCGGTATAAGCAATATATTATCACTAAGTACCGAGGAATTCATAAATATTTACAGCACATACCACTAGAATGGCTAGGCTATCCTAATCTACCGAAGGAGAACCAGATAGCTAATTACGCAAGCCTTGCCTTATTTCTAGTCGAGGATAACGATCTAGAAATTGCTAGATCGTTTCTTATTATGCTCACCAAGAGAGTATCTCAATTTGACTTTTTTATGCTTGGATTAGTGATGAATCATCCATTGAACACGGTTTTTAACCAAGTAAAACATGTTAAATACGAGAGTAAGCTATATACAGTTCACAACGATCACAGCCATGAACAATTAGATACTCGCGCAATTTCCCTCGAAGTCGGTTTATTATAGGTATAGACACATAGACAAAAAAGACTGAGGACATATTAGTGTCCCCGCAGTCTAGTTCCGTGTTATAGCACGGAGAACACCCCTAATTTTTGGTCGGCATTGTAGCTTGAGGCAGCAATCTAGCTTCTACTCTCCAAACTCCTTAGCCCATCGCCGTTTGAGACAACTTCAATAAGTGTATCAAATTCGCGGTTTCAATCACTGGAAGATTCTGTTATGATCGGAACAGAATC
>SKHL01000321.1 GCA_007116995.1 Limnochordia bacterium | reverse complement strand
TTAATTTTGGATCATATAACTCTTGGGCTTCCAATAAACCCACGATCCGATCGGCATCTCGGACTGCTGAAACTTCTGGTGTGCTGACTATTACTGCCTCATCAGCTCCAGCGGTAGCATTTTTAAACCCTTGCTCAATGCCAGCTGGGCAATCCACAATGACGTAATCGAACTCGACCTTTAGTTTTTCAACTAACTCTTGCATTTGAGCTGGAGTGATAGCGTCTTTTTCTCGAGTTTGGGCCGCAGGTAATAAGTATAAGTTCTCTAAACGCTTGTCTTTAATCATAGCCTGACGTGCCCGGCAGTTTCCTTCAACTACGTCAACTAGATCGTAAACAATACGATTTTCTAGCCCCATGACTACATCAAGATTTCGCAATCCAATATCTGCATCAACCAAACAGACCTTACGCCCTAATTGGGCTAATCCAGTCCCTATATTAGCTGTATTCGTGGTCTTACCTACTCCACCTTTACCACTGGTGACTACAATTGACTTTCCCACATCAATACCTCCCCATGAGACTTAACAATAGGCAGAAATCTGGATTACATTCTCAGTTACACGTGCAAGCTCTGGTCCCGTTGGATGAGGTAGTTTTTCATCAGGAGAACGTGAGATATAATTCGCAATCCGTAACTGGGTTGGTTCAAGACACAAGGCAAAAACAGTAGCTTCTGAGTTCCCCTCATAACCGGCGTGGGCCACACCACGTAGAGCCCCTAACACAAGGATATCACCGCTACAGAGAATTTCTGCTCCAGGATTCACATCACCAAATACGACTACGTTACCATAATAGTGAATCTTTTGTCCGGAACGCAAGGTCCGTCGTAACAGTAATGTTTTATCTTCAGACGCTTCATCATCTTTCCCCACATTAGCCTGAGGTTTTTTCTCTTCCTTGTTAGCCTCTAACATCATTCCAAACTCCTGAACCGTTCTGGCCAACTCTTCCTTTTCTGCTGGCTCTAATTGCCGAATCTCCTCGGTAAGGAAAACCGTAGCGCCAGCAAAGAATTTATGAGCTGAGGTCAATCGTGTCCGCAACTGGCTTATAACTTCCGCAAACTCCAACCCCTCGGGAATCTGCAGAGATAATCCATTTCGACTTCCCTTAATAATACAGGCCTCTTTGCTCATATTCAATCCTCCTCTTAAGACAACCTCAATACACTTGACTCAGATAAATTTCTTGCCTATTACTAGTTCTCTACTACTTGGATAATTCCTGCATTCTCCTCTGCCATTTCCAAGCCGAAATAGGCATCGAAAACCTTACGAGCAATTGGAGCGGCTGCTGAACCGCCCCCCACTCCATGTTCGACAATGACAATAACTACGAGTTCTGGATCCTCAATAGGTGAAAACGCCCCGAATATACCATGAGAATCCTTGCCAGGTATCTCATAACTTCCTGTTTTTCCAGCCACAGATAGGGGATATTCTGCAAAAGCCGTGCGGGCTGTGCCCCGTGGGTGTGTAATTACAGATTGCATTCCCTGAATTACAGCATTCCAAGTACTAGGCGAAACATCTAACTGACGAAGGAGCTGGGGTTCGAACACGCCCACCACCTGCCCTTCAGGATCGTGAACTTCTTGTATGACTAAGGGTTGGTATATGCTACCTCGATTGGCGATCGCACTATATCCTACAGCCAACTGTAAGGGTGTTACATGGATGAATCCTTGCCCAATGGAGATTTGCTCCGTATCCGTTGGATACCAGACTTGATCATAGCTCGGACTACCTGCAAATCGATTCTGTTTCCATTCCCGATCGGGTACTAAACCAGGAGCCTCCTGGGGCAGAACTACAATTCCTGTTGGTTCCCCAAATCCAAACTCTCGTAACCAGGGAGCCAACCGGTCAACTCCCACCTGGGCTCCAAACTCCGCGAAGTAGTGATTACTAGACATAGCTAAGGCTTCATTCAAGGTAATGTTACCGAAAGGAGCTAGTCGCTGAGCTATAACCCAATCTCGCACTCCATACTGACTAACTCCAGTAGCATTAAACACCTGATCCGCCCGCACTACCCTTTCCTCTAGCATAGCTACTGCGATAAACGGCTTAAAGGCTGAACCTGGCCCATATTGCCCTTGTAAGGTGCGGTTAAAAAAGGGAAGAGATGAGTCATCCATCAGTTGATTATAATAGCTGTTTCGCTCTGAGGCATCTATTAGTCGACTAGGATCATAGCTTGGCACACTGACCAAGGCTAAAACCTCACCTGTCGTAGGATTCATAGCAATCACAGCTCCATTATGTGCATTTCGACCTTCGTCGCGTAATTGAGCGGTGTGGGATAAGAACGCTTCTTCGGCTACTCGCTGTAGCTTCCTATCAATGGTCAGGACTAAGTTATGACCCGGAACAGGCTCTATTACTCCGATAGTTTGGATCGGTCGACTAAGAGCATTCACTTCCACAGTCCGTCTACCAGGAATTCCACTTAACTGCTGCTCAAACAGTAGCTCAAGGCCGGACTTACCGACTAAATCTGAACTCCCGTATCGCGAACCATGCTGTTGCAGTTCTTGCTCACTTATAATACCTAAATGCCCAAGCAAATGACTGACTAAATCAGAATGTAGATACTCACGTACCCATTCTTCCTCAATAAACACACCAGGCAAACGCGCTCTATTCTCCTCTATAGCCACCACTAGACTAGGACTTACATCTCGAATCAGTCGCACTGGTTCATATGGAAAGCTGCGGCCTCGATTCATAAAATCCGTCACCTCCTGGGTTGTTAACCCTAAGGTGTCACTAAGCAATTCTAAGACATCGTGAGAGTCCTGTGGAATTCCACCTGGAACTAAAGCCACAGTAAAAGCGGGACGACTACGGACTAAAACATCGCCATTACGATCGAAGATTACACCACGAGTCGGCAATATCCTCACCCGACGCATACGATTCCCGTCAGCTAAGTGAGAAAAATACTCCCCTTGTACGATCTGCAAATACCATAGACGGCCGACCAGAACGAATAAGAGTATCAGAACCGTTACATAAAATGTGCGTAAGCGTTGTTCAAGTAAGTTCCTATCCATTCTCCTTTATCACCCTGTTCGCTTTACTAATTCATCCCAATACGCAATCTTTATGCTTAGATAATATAAACGTAAGTAAATCAGTAAACTAAGACCACCATTATAAATACTCATAGGAAGAATTACCTGTCTAAACGCCATAGACCATGGAACAGACAGGCCGAAAATCATCATAAATAGTAAGTACAATAATTGATCTATGATACTTCCCACGATTACACTAAGAAAGGGAATAAAGTAATTTTCCTTATAAAAACGTCTCGATCCAAACCCAACAGAAAGACCAATTACGGCCTTTGTTATCGCGTTTAGTCCAATCATTTCACCAATCAATAGATCCAAGGCTAGGCCAGCCATGAATCCAAACTTGACCCCGAAACTTGGTCCGTTAAGTAAACTAAATATTACAACCAAAACCAAGATCATATCCGGAGCTGCCCGCAGAAAAGGCCAAACACTAAATACTGTTGTTTGTAATAGGAGAGCAAAGAGTATTAGGCCACCATATACAAGTACACTCATGCCTTAGGCCCCCTACTCTAACTGATCTCGTAAAACAACAAAAACATACTCTAAACGAGTAAAGTCTACATAAGGCTGGATATGGGCTTTAAAGGACAACTCATATCGTCCAGGAACCACATCAACTACGATGCCTATAGGAAGCCCTTTAGGGAAGATCCGAGAGAGGCCGGAAGTCACTAGTATATCTCCGACCGACAACTGTACATCTCGATTGAGCGGTTTCGCAAAAAGCATACCGGAATAATTCGGATCTCCTTCTACGAGAACTAAATCTCCACTTGATTGTACTAATCCTCCTACTGCACTCTGCGGATCAGAGCTAAGAATAACCGTTGCAGTAAAGTTGGACACAGTGTGTACACTTCCTACAACTCCCTTGCCGGAAACGACAGCCATCCCCTGCTGTACTCCATGATAGCGACCTCGGTTAATCGTAATCGAGCTTAACCAATTGGTCGGAGATCGCCCGATAACTTCGGAGACTAATAAATGGTGATCTACTTCTTCCTTAAACTCAAGAGCTTCTCGTAGCCATTGGTTCTCTCGCTTATATTCGTCTAATTGATGTATCTGCATTCGCAACTCATCTACTAAATCTTCAAGCTCCTGTTTTTGCACATATATCCTACGAAATTGTGATAGTGACACAAAAAGGGATTCGGCGGAGCGGTTAATCCGCATTAACCCCGTCTGTAACGGGGACACTGCATCGCGAAGAAGTTCTTCCACAATTGACAGGCGGGATCGGCTAAAGGAAGTGAGATGAATTGTGCCGGCTATGGCTAGAATAATAACGAAAACTACTGCTACCCTCCAGCGTACAAGAAACTGTAACAACTAATTCACTCCCTACCCCGAGCTTAACTGCCAATGTCCAAATGTGATCCTAATTTCGAAAATAGGAGTTACTTGTCTACCTTGCCATGTGCGCCAAACTTCTTGTTTTCGTTTATTCGATGGTGTCACCCAATACTGTTTGACGACATGGTGGTCTGCTCCATCTCTACACATTGTATTTTTTCGGACCAATTAAAATCCGTTTTAGTAAATCAAAGTGTTCCAAGGCTAACCCCGTACCCATCACAACAGCAGTTAGCGGATCTTCTGTTAAATGCACAGGCATACCAGTTTCATCTGCTAGTAGGCAATCCAGACCTGTAAGCAATGATCCTCCACCAGCCATTACTATGCCACGATCCATGATATCAGCGGCCAATTCTGGCGGTGTTCGCTCGAGGGTTACCTTAACGGCTTCTACAATTGCTGCAACGGGTTCAGCTAAAGCTTCGCGGATTTCTTGCGACGTAACAGAAATTGTTTTTGGTAAACCAGTAACAAGATCCCGACCTCGCACGTCCATGATCATTTCTTCTTCCTGGGGGCACGCAGTACCTACAGTTTTCTTAATATCCTCAGCCGTCCGTTCTCCAATTAATAGATTGTAGCTTCGACGGATATGTTGGATTAAGGCCTCATCCATTTCATCACCAGCGATACGCACTGAACGATGCGAAACAATTCCACCCAAAGAAATCACCGCGACTTCCGTGGTTCCTCCACCAATATCCACAATCATATTGCCGGTTGGCTCCTGAACAGGTAGCCCTGCTCCAATCGCTGCGGCCATAGGCTCCTCAATGACGCGCGCGTCTTTTGCTCCCGCTGATAAGGTGGCATCAATGACTGCTCGTTTTTCTACTTCTGTCACCCCAGAAGGAACAGCTACCACCACTCGAGGACGCATCCACCCTACTCGTCGGTTGGCCTTGGTAAGAAAATCTCGTAGCAGCCGTTCAGTTACATCAAAATCTG
>SKHL01000153.1 GCA_007116995.1 Limnochordia bacterium | reverse complement strand
CCTATGTCAGTGTTCATGGCGGCAAGACTATTCGTACCCGCAAGTTCTCCCGGAAAGATCAGTTATATCATTACCTTGAAGGTCAACTAGGTTCAAATGCCATTATCCAGCAGGGTATTTCCTTGGCTACTGTGAATGGGTGTTTAAGTGACCTGCGAATTATAACCCAAAAAGATGATCAAGGCCATTGGTATGTACCCAATGTAGCTCTGCGGATTGCACCAACAGGAGCCGCAGTTACCAACATGAGCTCTGGTGGAAAGCTAAGCATTATTGAGTTTGGCCAAAATCTTCCTTACACCGGTTTAACCTGGGATACACTGGCACAGCTATCAATAGAAATTGCTATCGCTATGGAAGCATCTTTTGGTAGACTAGGGGACTTAGGCTTAGATGTCGGGGTAGATCAAGATGGCAATCTTTGGCTATTTGAGGTTAATAGCAAACCTGCCGATAAGTCCTGTATAGGGCCCCCGTTAGGATATGCCAAATATCTAAGTGATCGTTGTTAGTCGTATGCAAAGCCTACCCATGGGTAGGCTTTAACCCTTATCGTCAAACTCCTTCACAAGATAAGCAACAATACTCTCAGCTATGGAGATACCGGTGGCCCGTTGGAAGTCTAGATGACCGCCAGGCCATGAATTTAGCTCGAGCACATACAGACCCTTGCTATCCTCGATTAGATCCACACCAGCAATATCTAATCCAATACATTTCGTCGCTCGTAACGACAAATCAACGATTTCATCGGTAAGGGGACAGACAACGGGTTTTCCAAATCCTAGGTGTGCCCCTGTAATAAACTGACCCTTCCTATGAACTCGATAGATGGCAGCAATTACCTGACCACCAATTACGATCACCCGAATGTGGCGTCCTGAGTTTTTTATATACGTTTGTAAGTAAATATAAGCATCACGCAGACCGGTTCGACCAACTAGCTGACTTAGCTTGGTTCGGGTGGGAATGTATGAAATCCCCCGTCCCTTAGACCCTCGCCAAGGTTTTTTCACTAACGCACCTAACAACTTGGATGCCGCGTAATCAGTGGCCCACTTCGGCCACCCCACACCAAAAACACCATCAGGATGGGGTATAGTATTGGCTGTTAAAAGTGCACTAGTTAACGGCTTAATCTTGGAGTATCTCCATGGCGTGGCTTTATTGACCACTCGGTAACCGAGATCCTCTAAACAATGTAATAGCACAAGTCCTTTATTTGAGGAACCGCCCAGACAGTTGACAATGATTGACTTCTTTTTCAGCACTCCATCATCAGTCCGTATCTCGGCCTTGGTACCATGTGTATAGATAGTCGTATGATCCGGTAGTACCAAGCGATAATCTATTTTTCTTTGACAAAGGCAGCGCACAAGTTCGCTGTTACTACTACCCCTTGTAGTACGATCGTTCAGAACAAGCCCAATATGCATCTGCTTCACCCTTCATATGTCTGTCTATTTACCATACAGAATATGAGAGTTGCAGGTGAAACGTACTAGTGCCGCAGGGCTATGACGAGCTCACCAATAGAAAATCCACTACTTGTTACCTATGGGAATGTCTGCAGGTAAGCTGATAGGCGAATGGACCCTAAATTATAGCCTGTGCGATTTAGATAATAAAATAACTCAGCAGCTTGCTGTGTGTGAGCTCGACCGCTAACCCTCCGCAGAACGGCTCTACTATCTTGTAATCACCCAAAGGTTTGCAAATAGGTAACAAGTAGGGGACAAGCCAACGCTTTCCACCAGCCCACTTTAATAATGGCTTTGTATTGTGTTCCTGTACAGACATGGTATTTCCCCTCGTATAAGCACTAAACTAGTAATTAGCTAGTATCACTACTTCTACACTTATCCTGCATTACCTTTATTTCCCAGCAAGGGATACACCCAAGGAGCTAATCCCTATCACACCCAAACCCGAGAAAGAATATCATTCCTACTGGATAAATCTTGTGCATCAAAAGGTCGATCTAAGCGAGTAGGATTATCGCAGACAGTCTCCATGCCCCACTGGGCCTAATACGGCCTGACGAACTAAACGATTAACAATCAAAATTCCCATGGGCTGTATTACATCATCATGTAATACATTAAGTGTATCAGCACTAACAACCTAATAGTCTTGCATTTTACTCATATTTGGGATAAAATATTAGCAAGTCTAACCGTAGAGGTGACAAGGTTGCTAATTACTTTAATTGTCCTCATACCTATTTTAGTTGGTCTGTCAATTTTGTGGTATAAAGGCCCGTATCCACCTTGGATGTCCTTTATCGGCCTGCTATTAGGTTTAATCCCCATTGGTTACGGCTCCTTGCACACAGGGGACATATCATTAACGATCCTGCCATTATTTGGATCTGAGTGGCAGTTTCATGAATACACTTTAATTGCGGCCTTTTTCTTTACTATTGTGGGAGCGACAATTAGTTTATTCATAACGAAATACCTTAATAAAGCGCAAATATTTTCATTTTGCTTAGCCCTATCCAGCGCGTTGGGAATTACCATGGCGAAAGGGTACCTCTCCCTCTTTCTCTTCTGGGAAATGCTTACCCTTAGTACGGCACTGATTATTTTCCTAGATAACCATCCTGACAAGAAAGTGGGGAAGCTGTTTCTAATTACCCATCTATTAGGGGGCTTAGCCCTGCTATTTGGGATTATGCTACATTATAACAGCACCGGCTCTTTAGCACTTATTCCTCCTGTTACTGGACAAATCTGGTTTTTACTGGGAATTGGATTAAAAGTGGGGTTTGTTCCACTGCATTTTTGGATTCCTGCTACCTATGCAGCAATTAATCCAGTAGCCACTGTAGCCCTTTCTATCTTCACAACCAAAGCTGGCATTCTAGTGTTAGCGAAACTCTTTGCTGGCCTTGATATATTGATCGTTATGGGAACTATAATGATCTATTATGGAATTCTCCTATCACTGCGTAGTCAACAATTGCGGGGAATCCTTTCCTATCAACACATATCTCAGTTAGGTTTTATGGTGGTTAGTATTGGTGCCGGGGGAGCTTTAGGAGTTAATGGCGCTTTTTTACACATGACGAACCATATGGTCTACAAGAGTTTGTTATTCATGGCCACAGCCATTTTACTGATTCAAACAAATAATGACACCCCTGGTACACAAAAGGCTAGACCAAATTTGTTGCTTGGTCTAGCACTAGTTGGAACCCTCGCCATAGTGGGTATGCCACCCTTTAATGGATTTGTTAGCAAGGCGGTGATTAAGTATGCCGTCCCGAACAGTACACTTCAGGTCTTATTAACCATAGCCGCCATTGGAACGACTCTAAGCCTTGCTCGCTTCCTCTATTATGGTTTTTGGGCTAAAGAATCTAAGGTAACTCCGGGAAGAATGATCGTCACACCATCCGCTACCCTATCCATGCTATTGCTAGCTGGCATGACTATTGTCTTAGGAGCTACGCCGACCTTCTTAGACTGGCTTACACCTTACAGTTTTGAGAGTATATACTCACTTTCTAGCATCTGGCAAGCCCTACTACCAATTGGAATTGGCATTCTGTTGTTTTTGATATTTCACCCTCGGTTTCAACCGATTACCAATCAAGGAGCTCCGGGCTTTTTTGGGCGCTATATCCATCATGGGGAACGGTTTATCTCTAAGGGCATCACTGGAATACACCAGTATGAGAAATATACCTCTCAATTGAACAAAGCTCAATATGTTTTATTGGTTTGTCTCATGCTTTTTTTGTTGACTTGGCTTGTCTTCAATCTTGACAGTCCCTTATAGGATTAGGTCGGCAAAAATGGTAATGCTATCTGAGCAAGCTGCATATCGAAAACTCAACAGTCTCTTGTTATACTCATTCACTACTATACTACTCCTTCACCAGAACAGCCACCAAGGGTAGTCGTTCTAGCACTCGAACCCCATGAGGACTTATTTCTTTAATCGCTTCAGTAAAATCCTGCCCTGCCCGGAAGCCATTATGGCTACCATTTCTCCAGCGGGCACTATTAGACACATCATATACTAGCCCATTGACAGCGATATATCCAGGCTGACCACTTCGACCGTCAAATGCAGCCAGTTCCTTCTCAGTCAGCAAGAGATCCAGGTAAATACCGATAGGTTCTAAACCATCGATCACGCCCAAACCATGGGGTGCCTGCTCGCCTTGCTCAGTTAAGTCCTGCCCTGCTCGGTTTCCTTGATGTACTCCATCCTTGAAAGCTGGCTTATCCGTTACATCATATACCTTTCCAGCAACAGCAATATAAGCTGGCACCCCATCAACCCCATTAAACTCTGCTAATAATTCTGGGGTAAACACCTCAAGCGCTGGCGGATTCCCATAAACAATAGCACCCAGAGCGACAGCTAAGAAAAGTACAAGTATAATAGGAATATATTTTTTGATACCCATTTCACTCACTCCCTAATTTATTTCATGCTTATTCAATTCTCACTTTATGCAATAATGATACTAATGATCAGATACGACAAAGAGCGATTTTGCTTAACTAGTCACTGTTATCTTTATTTAGCTACTTATCCAGTTTCATGATTCAGACATCTCTACGAAAACAAGCCTACAGAAACTTAGAAATACAGAGATATAGCCCAAATACCATGAATAGTCGCTAGTACTAGAGCGGAAGCAGCCAACCAAACATGGTATTTACGGAGACGCGGTTTCCGCTTTTTGCGGGCAATAGCCATTATAATGGCTGCTACATGAAATAAGATTAGAGTTATCACTCCTAACCAACCATACAACGGCATGTATTGTAGCACTATAATCCCTCCTATGATTTGATTATAATAATCGTTACTAGATTCGTCATAAGCTTTCGTAGTCCTTTAATTACTTTCCTGCATTTCCATCTTTATTCACAAAGAGGACCCGTTTGAATCAGCAATGGTATATCTTACCTCGCTCGTTTTGTGTTTTAGAGACCAACCTCTAGCTAAAAAACACCACTTTAAAATAAACCATTAACGATAAGTAAGTCAAAAACATGACCCACACCCCCACCATCATTGGTTTTCCAAACTTATCCCGCACCAGCCACAGAAAGGCTAGTAGCAAAGGCACTACTGTTAGCTTAATCAAGGGAAAGTATATTGTACCTATGGTTGTATCTATAAGTGGATTTAGCTCTCTATGTCCTAATCCAATTACAGAGTTGGTTAAAAAGTAGTCTAATACATTAAACACTCCGGTACCTAACAATAGAAACAACAACACACAACTTTTTTTCTGACTCATATCTCATCACCACCAAGGATTATCCTTGCACCCAGGGCCCGAGATGATTCTGTTAGTTTATGTATCTGTTGTCACTAAAATGGCATACTACAAAAATTTACCAAACCTCAAAAGAATAGCCACCTAGCATGAGGTTCTCATAGAGAGCGGCTACCAAATTCGGTACCTGTT
>SKHL01000261.1 GCA_007116995.1 Limnochordia bacterium | reverse complement strand
TCATTGAACTTAGCTTCGGAGCGAATTGCCTTGAAGAGAATATACACTATATCGCAGAGACATTAGGTAAGAAAGGGAATGAGTCGTCTAGACAAACTATTCGGACCTATTTCTTAGAGGGCTTTTATGCGGACCATCTCAGGACGTATCAAAAACGACCAATTTATTGGTTGTTTCATAGTGGTCCGGGTAATGGCTTTAATGCCTTAATTTACATGCATCGCTATGATCCATACACGGTAGCCCGAGTGAGGACTAACTACCTCCACCCCTTACAGCGGCAATATGAGGTTGAACTCGGCCACCTCGACGTGATGATAGAATCGAGTATTTCGCAACGAGAGAAAACCCTAGCTAGAAAAAGAAAAGAAAAAGTGTTCCAGCAGATAGAGGAATGCCGAGGTTATGATCAAGTCCTTAGCTATGTGGCTAGTAATAAAGTAGAGATCGACTTTGACGATGGTGTCGCAGTAAACTATTCTAAGTTTCAAGGAGTAACCTTATCGCACAGGGCTGGTAATAAGGCACACCAGGCTGATCTGTTGGCTCGGATCTAGGTGACGTTAGCTGTTTTTGATGAAAAGATGGAAGTAGCGGTTAAGCGATGCCAATGCTATTGCTGAGACCAGTTTGGCGGTTACAAGGAAATGAGGAAGAGATTAATCGAGTGTTCGCGGGTCTTTCTAATGTATCTGATTAAATAGATGTAAAAGTAGCAAAACACTTAGTTACGATCGCCCATCCTAGTTCTAAGGAAACAATGGAGAGCCTGATCTCTATGGAAAGAAAGCAGCCAAGTTGGATCTACTTGTTCAGAGGGGCTAGGGAGGAATCAAAAACCGGATAACGAATGTAGTTAACTAATAGCACATGAAACAGTTATGGGTTTGTCAGAAGACACAGAATGAAAGGGACGATATGTCCCGCTTATGTCGATAGATCGAAGAGGTGTAATTAGTGGACAATTCAATTATCTTTGCGCTAGATATTGGTACGTGTAAGATCGCTGGTTTGATCATGGAAAAGACGGACGAGGGATTTCATATTCACCATACGTGGCAGCAGGATCAACTACCAGGGGCGATGCGAGATGGACAGATTCACCACATTCCCAAGGTGGCTCAGGTTATTGCCGACGTAAAGAACAAATTAAGCGAAGCTAGTGGGTTGTCACTAACAAAAGCAGCCGTGGCTGCTGCTGGTCGATCCTTGTTAACAAAACCAGGTCGCTCTAGCTGCATGTTAAAAGGTCATGAACGGATCAATGAATCAATGGTTAAGATGCTCGAGTTACAGGCTGTCGGACAAGCTCTCTCCAATCTTACACAGGTTAGTTCAGCCAATGGATATGAATCCTATCTCTGCTCGGGGTATAGTGTTACTAGTTATCACTTAGATCAAGAGTACATTGCAGCATTAGTAGGACACCAAGCTGATACAATGGCCGTTGAAGTGATTGCTACCTTTTTGCCACGGGTTGTGGTAAATTCCTTGGCCGGTGCCTTGGAAATGGCCAATCTTGAGATGGCTTCGATGACGTTAGAACCGATTGCAGCTATCCACACAGTGGTACCTACGTCTATGCGGATGTTAAACATTGCCTTAGTAGATATAGGTGCGGGGACGTCAGATATTGCTATTTCTCACCAAGGGGCCGTGCAGGGCTATGGTATGGTGCCGGTCGCGGGGGATGAGGTAACGGACTGTCTAGCGCAACACTTTTTGTTAGATTTTACCGTAGCAGAAAGGCTCAAGCGGAACCTAGAGGGTAGCTCTATGCTAGAGTGTAAAGATGCTTTAGGCAATTCCTTAAATTTAGAGCGAGATCAAGTCTTAGAGGTTATTCAAGCTCCGCTGCAAAGTCTGGTTAGTCAAGTAGCACAAGAGGTGGTTCGCTTAAATGGTGAAGCGCCCAAAGGTGTTATTCTAGTAGGGGGAGGCAGTCTTACCCCAGATCTCGCCCCAGTATTAGCAGCAGAACTTGGGCTATCAGAGCAATTAGTGCGTATTCGTCAACGGGATTTTCTCACATCTATCAAGGGAGAGTTGGGTTTTGGGGGTCCCCAGGCCATTACACCCATTAGCATCGGGTGTGCCCATTTAGATGGTCTGTCCATGGATCTGCAGAAGGTAACCATTAATTCCCAGTCCGTGCAATTTTTAGAACTGCCCGATTTGACCATCGGTGATGTGCTATTATATGTGGGCACACCAGGCAGTTATTTTGAAGAAAATTCTCTAGAAGTTACAATTAACGGGAGGAAACAGACCCTGCAAGAATCCATAGGAGAGCAGCTCTCTATTTTATGTAATGGCCAGCCAGCAAAGTTAACGACGGGCCTAGAGGCGGATTCCGTGATCGAGATAAACCTGCCGACCCAAGCAGGACCCACGCCGGTGTCTTTAGCTGATGTGGTGGATCTTTCCCGTAGTATCAAAAAGCTTTATATAAATGGAAAAACTCTAACTCTGTCACCAAAAGTGTTGGTAAACGGGATATCGCAACCCCTCTCTTACCAGGTAAAAAAGGGTGATGATATTACCATTGAGGAATGCCTTACTGTAGGTGAAGCGCTAGCCTTCTTCGGGGTGGGTGAGCAGAAACAAATCCGATTACAGCTTAATGATCAAGTGCGCTCACTTCCCCTAAACTATGTATTACAGGTAAATCAGGACGATGCAAAGCTGGATATGGAACTGACCACTGGGATGAGAATTCACTATCAGCCCGAGTATCCGAGGGTAAAGGACATTGTGACCCAAGCAGGGGGTGTATCCTCCATTAACGTAACCGTGAATGGTGAATCCGTCACTTTAGAACCTAATCATCCTCTAGTGAATGGGGTGTCTGTGGATTGGAATCATTTTGTACAAGACAATGATCATATTAGTTATGGAACGAGAAACACGGATATGTATATTCTTAGTGATGTTTTTCGGGTCTACCCCGTTGAAGAATTAAGAAATAAACCAAAGTTTAAGATTCGCTTAAACGGAGAAGAAGCTGGGTTTACTGACATCTTACAGGACGGAGATGCGATTACGTTTAGTTAGGATCAAGTGTGATAAAAGATCACGCTGGTCTAACTATAACTTTTATGGTATGTTTTATGTACAGAAAACAGAAAAGTGGCAATTGTTTAGGACTAATGTGAAGGAGTTTTGTATGTTTAAGAAATTTGTGTGCATTAAACAACATGATATCACCGACTGTGGAGCGGCTTGTTTAGCAATAGTGACCAAACAACACGGTCTAACGATTCCTATAGCCAAAATCCGTGAGATGGCTGGTACAGACCAGAAGGGAACGAATGCGCTCGGCCTGATTAAGGCGGCTGAATCCCTAGGCCTGTCTGGGAAAGGGGTCAGGGCTGAGCTTGTCCACTTAACAAAGCACCTTCCTCTGCCTTGCATTGCCCATGTGGTCAAGGATAATCTACAGCATTATGTGGTAATTCATGAGATTCAACAAGGTCAGTTAACGATTGCTGATCCAGCGGAAGGCTTAGTGTCGTATAGCATTGATGAATTTAGTCAGATATGGACCGGCATCTTGTTACTACTGGTACCAGCCGATAATTTTCAACGTAAAGATGAGACAGTAGGATTATATGAGCGTTTTGCGGGGTTGCTTCTACCCCAAAAAGGTTTGCTTATCCAAATATTTCTTGCTTCAGTGATATACACCTTATTTGGCTTAGTCGGTGCTTTTTACTTTAAGACCTTAATTGATGAGATTCTTGTCGATGGATTAGCTAAGACATTACATGTTGTCTCGGCGGGGTTTATTTTACTATCTCTATTTAAGATAGTGCTAGATGCGTTTCGAAACCACCTGCTAGTTTATTTAAGTCAAAAAATCGATATTGCCTTAATGCTAAGATACTACCAGCATGTATTGGCCTTGCCCATGTCCTTTTTTGACTCGAGACGGGTGGGAGAGATCCTATCTCGGTTATCCGATGCTTCAAAAATTCGGGCTGCGATCTCTGGAGCCACCTTATCTGTGATGCTAGACAGTCTGATGGTATTAGTGGGTGGTGTTGTTCTCTATACACAGAATAGAACCTTATTTGGTGTAGCGACTCTATTTGTTCCCTTCTATTTTCTGGTGTTATGGGCATTTAACAGACCCTATCGCAAGGTGCAACGGAAATCCATGGAGCAAGCAGCCGATCTTGAATCATATCTGGTTGAATCTTTAAATGGTGTTTCTACTATTAAGGCTCTTGGAGGAGAGATGCAAGCACAGTTTGATACAGAAACCAGGTTTATTCGACTTTTGCGGACAAATTTTTCCGATGCTTGTTTGCGCAATATCCAAGGGTCTCTACAAGCTACTTTGACCATTATAGGAGAATTAATCATCCTTTGGGTTGGAGGACTCCAAATTATTAATGGGAACATGAGTATTGGTCAGTTGATCACTTTTAACGCGTTGTTAGCTTACTTTTTTAGACCTATTGCTAATCTAGCGGGTTTACAACCGATGCTGCAGGAGGCCTATATCGCTGGTGATCGTCTCGGCGAGATACTAGATTTGGAAGGCGAAAAATATGCAGACACCAGTAAGGTGATGTTAAAGAAGCTTTTGGGGCAGCTAGAATTAGTAGATGTGAGCTTTCGATATGGAACACGGGATTTGGTGTTAAAAAACATTACATTGTCGGTCAGACCAGGAGAGAAAGTGGCATTTGTTGGACAAAGCGGTTCAGGAAAGACAACTTTAGCAAAACTAATTCTTAATTACTATCAGCCCACGGAGGGTGAGATTGTTATAGATGGGTATAACCTACAGGATGTAAGCTTAGTGGACTTGCGAGCGCGGATAGGATACGTACCACAAGATATATTTTTATTTAGTGGAACGATAGCGGAAAACATAGGGTATGGTTTAAGTAATGTAAAGATGCAGGATATTCTGAAGCTAGCAAAAACATTAGACACCCACCAGTTTATTAACGAGTTACCGCTACGGTATGAGACACTAGTGGGGGAGCGGGGTGCTTCTTTATCTGGGGGACAACGACAGCGAATTGCCATTATGCGAGCAATGCTAAAAAAACCTGATTTACTCATCCTAGACGAAGCAACAAGTAATCTGGATTCTGAGACAGAGCGTGTCTTGCATCAAGCATTAGACCAGCTAAGCAAGGATACCACTACCATTATAATCGCGCATCGGCTCAGTACCATAAAGAAGTGTGATAAGATTATGGTATTCCAAGATGGGCACATTGTAGAGGGCGGCACCCACCAGGAGTTAATTAAGAAGCTCGGTGCATACTATCAGTTATGGCAAGGGCAAATTTATCAGGAGGTTATCTAAATTGGACAAGCCGTTACTACATATGCATGACCTATCCGATAGCCGTGAGATGCTAGAGGCACGAGTTCCAAGATTTGTGGCCTTCTTTATTGGATTTCTGGTAATAATGCTGTTGGCTTTTGCTTCCTGGATGTGGTTTGGCCAGGTGGATGAGGTCGTGCGAGCTACAGGGGTGGTACGACCGGTGGAGAGCATTAGCGTTGTTCGAAATGTAATTAGGGGTAGTGTTTTGGGATTTTATGTTTATGATGGCCAAGCCGTATCCCATGGGGATACACTGTTTTCCATTAACACAGAAGCAGTGGATCAACACTTGGCCAACACCAGGCTTGAATATGAGTACTTAATAACTCAATTAGCATTACTTAAACGCTTAGTAGCCAGTGTGACAGCCAATAAAAATTTAATCCCTCACGCTGAAACAATCTTTCATAATCGCTATCTGATGTATCAGCTTCGCTATAGCCAGTTGCAGCTAAGCTATGAGCAATCGAAAAGCAGCTATGAGCAGGAACAACGAATCAACAGTATTACTCCACGAGCCTTAGCCGCGTTGAGGGCTGAATACAAAGTGGCTGAATTATTGTTAGAGTCATTTATTAGTGAAACCTTAGTTCGCTTGCAACAGGAGCTGATGGAGCGCCAGCAACAAATCCGTGCTCGTGAAAACATCATAAAAGAACTAGAAGAGAAGAAGCGGATGAGTGTGGCCAGAGCTCCCATCGATGGACATGTGCAGATAGCTCATTGTTATAATCCTGGTGATTATATGCCCTCAGGTGTTGAAGTGCTACGAGTTATTCCTGATAGCGGTGGAAACTTACGAGTGGAGATCAGCGTGCGTAATGAAGACATTAGCCAAGTCCAACTAGGCCAGAAGGTTACATATCGGCTTTTAGCCCTTCCGTACAGGGAGTTTGGTGTAATTGAAGGAAGGGTGACAAATATCTCTAGTGATGCAGTTTCAACTGATGAAGCCATGCTAACTTACAAAGTAAATAGTGTGATTTCTAACTCCATTCTCCATAACCGACAAGGAAATCCCGGCGCTGTACGAGTTGGTATGATCGCAGAATCAAGGATCGTTGTAAGACGAAAAAGGCTGCTCTATTTTGTGTTAGAAAAGCTTGATTTTTTATCCTAGTTATACTTGACAGAATAACAGGGGCGACTGTGCGCCAACTGTGGCCTGAACTCCAAGGAGTCAGAGAACTCTTTACTCATGGAGATAGGACACTACGATCAGTGGCAAATACGATATACTGACATTAAGAGTTGACCCAATTCGGCCCAGATGTCTGTGTCCAAGAGGTTGAGCTGGCTATGGTTTTCTTGGTGTGTCAGCCCTGATGATATGCCTAGCAGAATGGACAATTAGTCTTTTGTGTGGTACAATATTCATAATCAATGAAAGCAGAGGGCTTGGCTTCTAATGAAGATTTTTGGTTAGACGCAGAGTTTAAACTAACACTCATTTTGTGATAGTTTCAAAATGAGTGTTAGTTTAGGGTTGATGGAGTAGCAATTTACTTAGAAAATAGGAAGTGGGAACAATTGTGATTACCAAAAGGCTACGTCTTCAACAATTGATTTCCTTTAGATTAATGAATTGAAAGGAGCACTGATATGAGTGATTTAGGTATTTGGAGAACAGTTAAATGTGTTAACGAACTGACAGCACGTCATGAAAATTCTTTTGTAGAGGTAGATGACAAGTTCTACCTAATTGGAGGTAGACGGATCCAACCAGTGGAAGAATTTGATCCTGAGAAGAATGTATGGAGACAGTTATCTCTGCCACCAGTAGAGATTCATCATTTTCACGCGGTAGCTATTAATGATAGGATATATATAGCAGGAGCGATGACGGGACCGGGTCCCAGAGAAACTCCACTCCCAAACATATATGAGTATCATCCAAAAACAGACACATGGACAAAGGGAGCTGAGATACCTTCAGCCCGCCGTAGAGGTTCCTGTGGTACAGTAGTCCGTAATGGAAAGATCTATTTAGTGGGAGGAATTATCGATGGACATCATAGTGGTCTTGTAGCATGGTTTGACTGCTATGATCCTCGTACTGGGAAATGGGAAGTATTGCCTGATATGCCCCATCCACGTGACCATGCTCCTGCAATTATTGTGGAAGATAAATTGTATTCTGTCGGAGGACGAGATACCAGTGTCCATACGGAAGAGAATTATCGGGCTTTTTTTGCTGCAACCATTCGAGAAGTCGATTGTTATGATTTTGCCAACTCAAAATGGACAACACTAGACGATTTGCTTCCTATTGGGACAGCTGCAGGCGGAATAGCTCATGTTAAGAATAACATATTATATTTTGGAGGAGAGAGTGGTCAGAAAGTCGCTCATAATGAAACACAATGTTTGGATCTCTCATGTAATAAATGGAAAATAATTAGTCCCTTAGAGACTGGACGTCATGGTTCGCAGGCTATAAAATACAAGGAAAAAATCTATATTGCATCAGGATGTGGAAATAGAGGTGGAAGGCCTGAACTCACATCTATAGAAGTATTTAGTTGAGTTTACCCAAGGTACTCGTAATTCGCGATCCGTAAGGTTCGCATGAGAACTCGACTTTAGCAGTTCCAGAAGAAAAAAATGAGCCGTAACCCTTTGAATCTGTGGGGTTGCGGCTCTTCGGGTTTCATGTAAAACCATAGCGAGTATTAGCCTTTCTTTGCTGAGGCTAATATTTTTCTGTTTCTTTTAGAGTGCGGATTAGAAATCGATTCACCTATTACAGCGGTTAAAAGGTAAAGGGGCCAGTTAGATCAGCACGCCAAATAGGATAAAGCAATAATCATCGGTCCAAGGTTGATTGCCCCAAATGTTAGGTTCTTTAAAAAATGAAGCGGGACGCACTGCATAACTCTCCCCATCCTGAAGATGATGAGGGCCTAATAGATTTCGTAGACTTCCCGTAAGCTCTAGCTCAATCTTATTTTCTCCTGGCACCAGTAAACCAGCTAGGTCCGCTTGATAGGGGCGCCAGTACCAATCAGTGACAGCTACTCCATTTACCCGTAGACCAACCACCGTAGCTCGTTTATCTTTCAGCTGGAAACAACGATTGTCAATTTCGTGCTCTTGCAGGGTAACTGTCTTAGAAAGTACTACCCTGCCACAAAAAAACGGTAAGCCCTGTGTGCTTAAGTCTGCGGGATCAACACTGACAGGTGCAGGACCAATACTAAATGGACCGTGATAGGAAACCGCGTTGCGGGGTAGGTCAGTGAATGTCCCAGGGGTAATCACATCGAAATCACCCACTAGATAAAGGGCTTCTACTTCACTATCATAGGTGAGCTTGTTTCTCTCCGATTCGAAAACCTTAGCCCGTCTTAACTGTTCATAGATAGCCTCAGATTGTTTGAATTCCATTTCTAACCATAGCTCATTGTCCCCTGGTTTAAGCTTCCCACGAATATCTAGCTTGCGGAAAGACGAATCTCGGTAATAGCCTAGGTCTTTCGCCACTATAGCTGCATCGTTTAATCGAATTTGAAATTGCTCAGGCCTCTCTATCACCAGGAATAGATCACTAGGTACATAGTCCTGTGATACATTGACCAAAAAGCGCATCTTAATATGAACTGGGCGTTCTAGAGACATAGCACGCCCTTGGATTACAGATACATGCAGGTCTTCACCTTGAAGCTGATCATCAAACCAAACATCGCAATAATCCAGGGTTAGCGCATTGGGATCCGTCATTGTTAGTTGCCAAGGGTCAGCTAAGCATTGCGGTGATAGTGGAACTGGGTCGGACTGGATTAAAGGCATCTCTAAATCTGGCAATAAGTTGGTATCAGCTGTAAAGATAGCCATAGAGCCCTGTGCTGGAAATTGATGATGTATTGTTACGACTTGATTTTCCGCTGTATAGGCTACAGCTTGGATTGAACCCGTTTCCGTATTAAGGCTCCAGGCGTAGGACCCTGGCACTTGTATTCTGGCGTCGTAGCTTTGTTCTGTGTCTGAATTAACGAAGTAATAGAAGCTATAGTCATCTCCTTGATCGTCCTGGGTCATTTGCCTGCGTGTGGCAGTAATAGCTCCAATCTCTTCGCCTTGATCATTCGCTACGGAAATAGGTTTAATCCAAGAGCATATGCTATTAGGGATCTCGGTTGGATCTGTTACCAGTTTGCCTTGGGTAAGAAGCTCTGTTAACAATGAGTTCGGCATACCATCTATCAATGAAGGTTTTTTTCCCACCCAGAGTATTTTTCCTCCCGCTGATTGGAACTGGATTAAAAGGGCTAGGGTGCTAGCTGCTAAGGTCTCCGTCGGAGGCACAATTACCACTTGATAGGATTGGCAGCCTACAACCAACGAATCGTCTTGGACAGCCCCATGCCTACGTAAAATACGTTCGTCTCCGTAGTGCAAAGGGACATGGGCCTGCTCTAGACAGGCTGTTACCTGCAAGAATTGGCCATTGAGGTCGTTTATTTGCTGATTGTCCTTGTTATTAAAGCACACCCAAGCTGAGGACTGAGGATGAAGGACTAATACCTCAAAATCTGGTCGGCCCTCACTTAAGATCATTCCAAGTCGAGAAACTGTATCGTTAAATACTCGGTATTTATCCCACCAAGGTTGTTGGTAGAAGAGTGATGGGGGATAATCCCGTTTACGGATACCCCGGAGAGAATACCCTTCTAAGTGCTGGCATAGCAGCGTGGCTCCCCGCACTAGTTGCCACTCGAACATCCATTTTAGCTCCTGGAAACTAATGTTCCAGCCTGTTAGGGCAAATGTTTCGCTGAGAACTTGCTTATAGCCCAATTGGTGAGCAACCGATGCCACCTGGAGCGGGGTAGTTGGGGGGTTTATGTGCCGACCCAACCAATCCATGCCTGGAATGTGAAAAAACTCATAATGAGGCATAATTGCTCCGTTAGTTGTAAGTTGGCTTAACAGGCTTTCTTCTAGCACCATATGTCCAGTTAGTTTTATTCCACGGTCGTTACACCAGTTGTATATCTGCTCTGTAAAGTTAGTAACAAATAGTTCCTGAACTAAATGCCAGAAGCGGTAACGTGTTCGCTTATAGTCACCTGTTTCCAGAAATAATTGGGGTAACAGTGGGAGAAGATCCTCATCATATGCTTTCTGGTAAGCGTCGGGAATAGTGAGAGACCACGGGAATCCTTTGCGAGACATCTGAGGTTCATCAGTAAAGAATCCAGGCATGGCTTTCCCTAGATCCTCAGAAAACTGTTGCATATAAGGCTCATAGATTTCGGTTAGAAACGTTTTCGTCACATTAGCGTCAAGGGTATCCACATAAAAGGGATTAACATCATAGTAGAAGCGGAAATACCTCCCGTTCTCATAAGGCAAATACATAATATCATGGGAGTTATTCTTGGTTGGTATGCTATCAACTAACTCATAGCTCAGGTATTTTTGTTGAAATTCTTCTCCTCTACCGCTAACCTTACTATCGCCAAAACCACTAGGCCAACCATTCTCGTCATACGCCCATGCCCCCATAGAGCGTTGCTTGGCTTCTGCAATACCAGCTGCAATATTCTCCATCCACTGATCACCCATGTACTCGGTTTGCAGCCCGCCACGGGCATGCATAAAGTACCCCCCAATGCCTACCTGATCCATTTCTCCAATTTGGCGCTGAGTTTCCTTAACATCAAGCTTCTCGTTCCAAGACCAAAAGGGGATGGGTCGGTATTTCTTCGGAGGATTTTTCAGGGCATTCCATAAATTATTCATCATATATCACCTCTAACCTAATAATAAGTTCTGCCTGTTAAACATGTTCATGTACTCAAATTGCGGATTTTCATTATCTCAATACACTGACATTATTCCACTTTATAACATTCTATATCAAGGCAAGAAATCCTTTGACTTTCGGCGAAAAAACCTGTTCTCGTAGATCCAAGAAGGGATCAGTATAGAGATGCAGAATCTAGGATTTGGGAGAAAATCGCATTTAAAAATGATGCTGCAGATTCCAGGTAGTCAGTACGAGAAGAGACATAGGAACCACTGCAACCTCAAGGACGCTGTTTATCTGGTGGTGGAACTGACTATGCGGAAGGGGATTTTGGAACAAACCGAGAACATATCTAGTTAGACTATAAGGTTATAGATGGAACAGGTGATGATGATGAAGTTTCGCCCATGTATAGACTTACACAATGGGAAAGTGAAACAGATTATTGGGGGTTCTTTAACTAGCAGTAGTGAAGCACCAGTAGAAAACTATGTTTCCCCGAGGGATGCAGCATATTATAGTCATTTATATAAAGGGGATAGCTTAACTGGGGGCCATACTATTATGCTAGGTCCTGGTAATGAAGGTGAAGTCTTAAAGGCACTGCATGCTTATCCAGGAGGTTTGCAGGTGGGTGGTGGAATACACGTGGAAAATGCCGCTCATTATCTTGCAGAAGGTGCCTCCCATGTAATTGTCACATCCTATGTGTTTAAGGATGGACTAATTAACCAGGAGAACCTAGATAAGCTAGTGACTGTCATAGGTGCAGATAAACTGGTGCTAGATTTGAGTTGTCGGAAAAAAGGTGACACCTATTTCGTGGTTACAGACCGTTGGCAGAAATTTACTAAGTGGGAGATTACTCTAAGAAATCTTGAGAGTCTAGCTCAGTACTGCAATGAATTCTTAATTCATGCTGTTGATGTAGAAGGAAAGTGTCGGGGAGTGGAAGAACAGTTAGTTGCTCGCTTAGGGAAATGGAGTCCTATTCCAACAACTTATGCCGGAGGAGTTGCTTCTTTCGCCGATTTAGAGTTAGTTAAGCATCTAGGTCAGGGAAAGTTAGATGTCACCATCGGGAGTGCGCTCGATCTTTTTGGTGGTAGCTTACCTTATAAAGAAGTCGTACGTCTTTATGGAGAGAACACCGGGTGATTTACCCTAATGAACTGTAACGTTTCGAGCCAACATCTATCACGGTTGGCTCTATGATATGCCTGTTTTTGCTTAGCTCAAAATTTTATGAGCAGCTCAGAGCAGGTTTTTGAGTCTTCGCCAGCGAATAAAACTCTGGTGGAAGGGGATCGGACATAATGAGTGTGAATCGGGTTTATTTGCCGTATATAGCAGCGTTTGGATTTGCTGGAATTTTCGGCTTATCATTTCTATTCTCTCGTAATGTACTACAGTGGGTTTCTCCATTACAGTTGTTAGCGTTTCGATTTGCTATCGCTGTTGTGTTTATGCAAGTACTGCAAGTGTTAGGGCTGATTCGAGTGAATCTGGAGAAGGGGAGCTTGAAACCCTTATTGTTGCTGGGCATACTTCAGCCAGTGCTGTACTTCATCTGTGAAACGGTGGGTATTCAACTGACGTCTGCCTCGGAAGCAGGGATGATGATTGCCCTTATTCCCATATTTACCATTATAGCAGCGAGATTTTTTCTTAGAGAGATTCCTAGTCCAGCACAAGTAATTGCTATTGTCCTATCTGTATCAGGTGTGATGTTAATCGGGGTTATGCAGGCAACGCAGGGGTTAGGCTCTGATTTCTGGGGACTATTAATACTGCTAGGTGCCCCAGTTGTTGCGGCGGGATTTACGGTATTATCTCGATATCTATCGACAAGATACAAGGCCTTGGAAATGACCTATGTGATGATGCATGTGGGTCTAGCGGTTTTTTTACCATTAAGTCTGCTGCAAGCATTGGTACAAGGAACGATGACTGACTACTTAGTACCTCTAACCAATTATTCTGTACTTATTGGAATTTTCTATTTAGGTGTATTCTCATCTGGAATAGCATTTTTCTTGATGAATTATGCGCTAGCACTCCTTACTGCGGCCCAAGTCAGTGCTTTTCCCAGCCTAACCACATTGATCGCCGTAGGAGCTAGTGTAATATTTCTGCGAGAAACCCTATATTGGTACCAGATAACAGGGGGAATATTGATCATTGTAGGTGTGTGGGGAGCCAATCACTTTCAGTTAAAAAGGGCACAGCTAGCCCCTCCCATAGCACCAAAAATAGAGTAGCGTGAAGGCCTGCACGTTCATTGCTTCGTGGATACCATTGGTTCCATGCTGGCCAGAAAATTCCAAAAAAAACTTGGCACATATCTAAGAGTATGGTAGAGTAGTAAGAGGTAGACCATAGGCGAAATCACAGCGTAAATATTAAAGTTGGTGAAGGAGTGGAAGTATGATTAAGGATGTATCACAAATGGAAAGCGAAATTCGCTCCCAAATGCGGGGTGGTAGCGGTGACGTGACCATCCAGCATGTGTTTAAAGCAGACGAACTACTAGGCGCATCTCGCCTAGTAGCCAAGATAACGCTACAACCTGGCTGTTCCGTTGGATTACACGAGCATGACCAAGAAGAGGAGATTTTTTACATAATGAAAGGGCGAGGCCGGGTGGTAGATGCAGGTGAGGTACGCGAAGTTACTCCAGGAGATGCAGTGTTAACGGGTAACGGCAACAATCATTCCATAGAGAATATTGGGAATGATGACTTAGAGTTTTTCGCGGTTATTTTGACATATTGAAAATAGAATAGATAGGTTACCCTGATTAGGAAGAGATAAGCAATATGACTAAGTATCAAATATCAGAGGAATGTATGCATAAATCGTTATTCCTTAGGACAAGCATACGCTTTTACCCCTTAAAGAAGGACATATTGTCCTTTGAGAGACATAGTCTTCGCTAGAAGACTATGGAACGAAAGGGACTATCGGTTTCTCTTATTAAGGAGGACGTTAAATGGCAAGATTACCAGACTATATTGGCCCAGCTGCCTTTGGAATAAAAATGGGTGTGATTGGTCCAGAAACGGACTTAGCCAATGTAGTGGTAGATGCAATAGCCCAGTGCGATAGGGATGATTTATTGTCAACGGGTGATGTTGTTTGTATTACAGAATCGGTGGTTGCGAGATCCCAAAACAACTATGTGACGTTAACTGAGATAGCCCAAGAGATCAGGGAAAAGTTAAGACTAAGCTCGAGTAGTCGCTTAGGTGTAGTTTTTCCTATCGCTAGCCGTAATCGCTTTTCCATGATCATGGAAGGGATCGCAAGAGCTGTACCCCAAGGAGAAGTAGTGGTACAGTTGTCTTGGCCCGCAGATGAAGTGGGTAATCAAGTGATAAGTGAAGAGTTTCCAGAACAGCTAGGGAAAAGCTTTAACGATGTGATAGGACCTGACGAACTAAGGGGGCAGGACTTTAGCCATCCAATTACACAGGTGGATTATATCAAGCTATATCAAGATTTGATCGCCTCTCAGGGGGCGAAAGCTACAGTTTTCCTAGCTAATGATCCAGCAGCGATTAAGGACTTCGGGTGTGATGGGGTAATTGTAGCCGACATTCATACGCGCCATAAGACCCAAGTTCAAGTAGCGAGGGTTGTCCCGAATACCATTACCCTAGTGGATATTTGTTCTAATCCGACCAGGGAGTCCTGGTCGGAATGGGGGCTGCTTGGGAGTAATATGTCTGCCGGAGATAAGCTGAAGTTAGCTCCCTGTAACGCTAGTGAGTTCGCTACATTAGTACAAGGAAAGATTAAGGAAAACACGAATAAGCAGGTAGAAGTGATTATCTATGGGGATGGAGCCTATAAGGATCCATCCACTGGGATTTATGAGTTGGCGGATCCCAAACCAGTGTTTGGCTCAACAGCGGGCTTTAATGGAGTCTTTCGTGAGGGTGTCAAGTATAAGTATCTAGTTGATATGGGCTACACTGAAGGAAAAAGTGAACAGGAGATTCAAGCCGTTCTCATCCAGAAGCAACAAGAAATTTTTGAACAGGACCAAATGGAAACCGAAGGCACTACGCCTAGGCGGATGGAAGATGTCATTGCCAGCTTAGCCGATCTCGTAAGCGGATCGGCCGACGCGGGTACACCAGTCATCGTTGTCAAAGGGTTCTTTGGCTAAGTCTGCATTCTACAAGGTATCATTTTCGATTAGAGCCCTGGAAGAAAATTCAGGACTTCTCTGGAAGAATCACTAGATATTAAGGTTTTCATCACAGTTCTGGCAGACAATCGTTCCGCTTCCGCCGCAGGAATAACAATCTACATAGGCATTGTCCGTTCCTAGGCCTTCCGTACAAGTACATTCCATTAGCTTAGTATTACCGCAAGTCTTGCACTCACCTTGGAATGTGTTGCTTTTAGAAGGGGGCTGATATGAGTCTGACAAAAAATCAGCGTGTGTATTCATGGTATCCTCCTTAGTAGTAGTCTGTTCACGATGTAGTATGACACATTTCTTGCCTGATTATAACAGATGAGTGTGGCTATGGTGATAGCCCTATTCAAGGAGACTAGCAAGAGAATGGTGGTATCTTATAGGACGGGATCACTAAAAAATTACGAGGGAGATTAGCTATGAACATAGAAATTAAATATGATGGTGCAAAACTACTATTACCGGAAATAGCCTGCGATTGTGGAGGGACTCATGCCCAACCAGATATGGACATATACATTGGCAAAGGAGTTATTGAGAATTGTGCCGAATATATTCAGGCACGGGTACTAGGGAAGAATGTTGTTGTAGTAACAGATAATATAGTATATGACATCGCTGGAAAACGGGTTGAGCAGTTGCTACGCACAAACGGCTACCAGGTCACCCTCTGTAAGTTGGAGCGAGAGGAGCCTTTGATTCCTAATGAAGTCGGGTTAGGTGAGATTTTACTGACTCTAGATGACACAACAGACTTTCTGGTCGCAGTAGGATCCGGTAGCATTACGGACCTGACTCGCTATGTATCCTATCGGACTGGTAAGCCTTTTGTCTGTGTGGGGACGGCCCCTTCGATGGATGGGTATACCTCCGTGATAGCGCCCCTAACACTAGGGAACTTAAAGGTGAATAAACCAGCTGATTATCCTCGCGTGCTTATTTGTGACTTAGCAATCATGGCGGAGGCCCCCTATGACATGCTAATGGCTGGCTTTGGTGATGTTGTAGGAAAATATATCGCTAAGGCGGATTGGACATTAGGGCATATTGTTAATAATGAGCCTATATGTCCGGCTTGTATTGACATAGTTACCCAAGCGGTGGAAAAATGTATTGATAATATCGAAGGGATTAAAAATCGCACTGAGGCTGGAATCCAGAGCTTGATCGAAGGATTAATTCTCGCAGGGCTGACGATTTTAATCATTGGTCACACCCGACCTGTAGCCTCTAACGAGCACGGTATGGCTCATTATTGGGAGATGATGAAACTTCTACGTGGAGAAGAACCTGCTAGTCATGGCATCTCTGTCGGTGTAGCCACTGTGTATGCGATACGCTTCTTTGAGGAGTTTTTGGACCAACCTGTAAATACACTTAGTTTAGAAAAGGTGCAAGCGACACGCATGTTAAAAGAAGAACGGGATACAATTATCTTGGAGAAATATAGTCCACGCATTGGTGAAGCGATTTTACGGGATAATCCTGACGAATATCTAGCATGGGATGAGCAAAAGCGAAGGTTCCAAATTATTGTTGACCAATTTGAGGCGATTCGTAAGGAACTAGATTTTCTACCAAACACCAGCGAGATAATAGAGATGTATCAGCGCGTGGGCGCACCCTATACAGCGGCGGATATTGGAATTGACACCCAGTTACTAGAAGACGCTCTGGTATATGCTAAAGATTATCGCAACCGATATACCGTGTTTAAGTCCGCAAACGAACTAGGTATTTTAGGTGATGTAGTGAACAGAGTACTTACATCTCGTTAGGTAAGCTACTAGATTATCCTTTTGAGAGAAGGGAACGGTATTATGCACGCCTATGAAAATAGGTTTGCCGCAGAACAAGGGGTGCAATTCTTCCCTTTTCCAAGAGCAAACTTTATGGTGTTAAGTGATATTCATTGTTATAATACTCGCTTAGGGATTCGCGGTTTAGCCTATCAACGGATGTTAGCTGAGAGTAAAGAGATTAAAATGCTCGATGATAGTGAGGAGTTACTAGATGAGGCCTTAGCAGAAGCCAGACGGCAACAGGTGGACTTCCTGCTTATTTGTGGTGATCTTACGAAAGATGGTGAACTCGATAGTCATCAATTAGTGGCATCAAAACTGCAAAGATTCGTTAAATGCGGGATTCCTGTCTATGTAATTAATGGCAACCATGATATTAATAACCAACGGGCTGCAACGTATACTGGTCACCAGGAACAACGGATACCATCCATTACGCCAGAAGTGTACCAAGACCTGTATGCCCCCTTTGGGCTTCGCTCATCTATTTACCGGGATCACCATTCTCTTAGCTACTTGGCCGAGCCAGTGCCAGGTCTCTGGATGCTCGCCCTTGACTCTTGTCGTTGGAGGAAGGGATTTCGTGTGGATGGTGCATTTTCTAGAAGTACCATGCTGTGGATAGAGAGTGTACTAACCAAGGCACAAGCAAAAGGGATACCTGTATTCGGTATGATGCATCATGGGGTATTAGAGCACTTCGTGGGGAACGAGAAGCATTTCAAGGATTATCTTGTAAATAAACACCAACAGGTGGCCCGCTTATTGGCTGTTAATGGATTGCGCGCGATGTTTACCGGGCATTTTCACTGCCAGGATATTGCCATTCAGTGGTTTGGAGATGTCGACTTTCTCTATGATATAGAAACGGGATCACTAGTAACCTATCCCTGTCCATACCGAAAGGTTAAGGTAGAGGGCGAGCTCATGGAGATTACTAGTAATCCAATTACTCGAACGGCTAGTCATGATCACGGTTTCTCAGAATATGCCTTTCAACGGTCCTACCAGCTAGCCGAACTAGCAGTGAAGCAGACTCTGACGAAATGGCGCATGTCCCAAGAAGATATTAAGAAGGTGGCGCCCCAGATCATCCGGGCGTTTCAAGCTCACTGCGTAGGGAATGAGGAGCCTCTAACTAGTGAAGTTATCACGCTAAAAGGCCTTGGTGCTTGGGGCCGATTAGTACTCACCATTAAGAAGCCCCTATTAGAGGATCTTTGGAATAATTCTCCCCCTGCCGACAATCATTTAAGTATCAATCTAAAAACTGGTGAATACAAATAACTTTGTGTAAAATATCAGCTGTTACGTTCCGAGGCTGATATTTTTT
>SKHL01000315.1 GCA_007116995.1 Limnochordia bacterium | reverse complement strand
GAATAAACAGCAGGTGCGAAGTCGATGGAAAGATTGTCGTCAGGTATGCGGATTAACCGGGCCGGTGATTACGCAGTGGGTCTAGCTATTAGTGAAAAGATGCGGGGGCAGATTCGTGGTTTGAGCCAAGCTTCAAAAAATACGCAAGACAGTATCTCTCTTATTCAGACTGCAGAGGGTGCGTTGGACGAAACTCATCAGATTCTTCAACGGATGCGGGAACTGGCAGTACAGTCTGCGAATGATACTAACGTTGATGTTGACCGCGAAGAGATCCAAAAAGAAGTTAATCAGTTGTTACTAGAGCTTACTCGAATTGCTGATACCACAGAACTCAATATACAGAGACTTCTGGATGGCTCGGTAGAAAACACCTTCCAAATCGATGCTAATCAGAATCAAAACATCTAGTTATATGTTGCGGATATGAGTGCTGAGGCACTAGACTGTTGTATCTGATACTATATCAATCGGATCAAGAGGGGCCCAGATTAGTGGTAGATGCTGATCTAGCATTTGATATTGAAAACGTCATTCTCACTGCTACCGAAGGCGGAGCTGCTGTAGCTAAAAACCGTTTGGAGCATACTATTGCTAACTTGGGTACTTCTACTGAGAACCTCCAAGCTGCTGAATCTGAATCCGTGATCTAGATATGGCACAAGAGATGATGGACTTTACCAAGTCTAACATTCTTAACCAAGCAGCTACTGCTATGTTAGCTCAAGCTAATATGGCTCCTCAAAACGTACTTCAATTACTTGGATAATTGATTCACACTAAGAATAGGAGGCTGGGGAGAAATCCTTGGCCTTCTTCTTTATAAAGGAGTGAGTAATAACCATGCCCACCAATCCTTACGCTGCCTACCAGAAGGTAGCAACAAACTCGACATAGCTACGTAAACAAGAACCGAAGAAGGAAACTGTACATAAGCCTAGGTCACCGGATGCCTATGCAAGTAGACCCAGTAAGGCTTCGAATCAGTATCTGCAAAAGGAGGTGCTAACTTGTGGCACTTGTGGGAATACCTTGTTCTTTCATGCCATGTCCTTGGGATTCTCTTTTATCCCTAACGCAGCAGAGAACGAAGATAAACCACTGAATTAGTGGTGATACAAAGACAGGGAGGTGCCTTTGGTGAAGATACAACCAATCCGTAGTGTGTTTCAGCAGACAACACAGGATCTGCTGAAGGGTGATACTGTAAAAGTAACACCTAAGCAGGTTGATGATGTGGAGGATGTAAACTTCAAGGGTATCACGGAGAATCATCGTGTTAGTTATACATATGATAAGGATCTGGGTAGGAATGTAGCTAATATTATTGATAACTCCACTGGTGAAACCGTTAAGAAGGCTCTATCGGATGCCCAGGTTGAGCATATAATTAGAACAAAACGTTTGATGGGGTTGTATGTGGATGAAGACGGGTAGGGGCAAGAGATCGTGGGATACTGCCAGATAAATCTAGTCACCGCCATACTACTTCCCTGAGCATTTTTTTATAAAAGGAGTGAATAATAGCGATGCTCACCAATCCTTACGCTGCGTACCAGAAGGTAGCAACGAACTCCGAACAGCTACGTAATCAAGAACCGAAGAAAGAAACTATACACAAGCCTACATCACCGGATACCTATGCAAATAGACCCAGTAAGGCTTCCAATCAGTATCTGCAAAACGAGGTGCTAACAGCTTCTCCTGAGAAACTTACATTGATGCTCTATGAAGGAGCCATCAAGTTTATGAGGATGAGTATCCTACATATACGAGCAAAAGAGCTTGCTGCGGCCAATACCACACTACTTCGGGCCCAAGATATCATCCAAGCACTGATGGCCAGTCTTGACATGGAACAGGATGTGTCTAGAAACTTAGCTTCTCTCTATGAATTCATGACCCACACCCTAGTAGAAGCCAATATCCATAAGGATGTTACCCGAATCGAACAAGTGATTAAGATGGCTGGAGAGTTAAGAGATACTTGGGCAGAGGCCATGATTGTGGCCCGAACCTAATAACAGAGTTGTGATTCTGACCTAAGAGCAACGCACGTACTGGCCAACCAGCTATGGACGGAGTCTAAGATATGTACAGTTTGTGGGAAGATTCTAGTGTTTAATGCTATTATGTTAGGGTTTTCCTTTATCTCAAAGATGGAATCGGAGATGGACGAAGTACTATAGGTACTGGTAGCCCATCGAATCATACTTAGCAGCGATGTACTTGTTATGCCTTGCAAGAGTAGTATTAAACGTGATTGTCAGACTTAGTACATACAATACAGACACTACGTCATGCAACGAGGGGAGACAATATGCAGACATTGAGATCAACACTGGAATTTTCTGAGCAAACCAAAACGTATCTGATGAAACTGACCAGAAACACCACGACTAAGGAACCCGATTGGCTGTTAGAGCAATCTGCAAAGGCTCTGGAATTAGCCGTTGCCAGGTCCAAACTGTTAGACAAACTACCAGATGGGGTCCTCGTCTTAGATAGCTTGTTTCAGATTATGGATATGAATGCCTCTGCCCGTGAATACCTACAAGCACCTGCAGACGCTGTGGGACGTCACGCTAGAGATGCGATTCCCAACTTGTCTTGGTTTGACACTCTGTTAACGTCCATCCCGCAGCAAGTGGAATGGACGCAAGACCCTCTAGGTACACGCAGGTGGTTACAGATCGAATCGCTACACCTTAATGATAAGCAAGGACAACGATTGGGTTATATTGTCATTTTGCGGGATATTACAGAGCAGAGGAAGACAGAAGATAAACTCCGTCACCTAGCGACAACAGATAGCTTGACAGGATTATGGAATCGAAGGCATTTCACGGAGCGATTCGAGCAGGAATTAGAACGAACTAGACGCTATGGTCAACCGCTCGGTTTGCTCATTTGCGACATCGATTCCTTTAAGCGAGTCAATGATATCCTAGGTCATGCGGTAGGGGACATCGCCTTGCAGCACATTACTGCTATGATGGAAGAAACGCTACGTAAGGTAGATATTATCGGGAGAATCGGAGGAGAGGAATTTGCTGTGCTACTACCGAATACTGACTTCACGGAGACCATTCAGACGGCCGAGAGGCTGCGGATGCACATTGAAGCGCATCCATTTAATACTGGTAGTGAGCAGGTCCATCTTACCGTAAGTATTGGTGTTACAGCCTATAGTGAGAGCAGCTTGCTAGATAAAATGTTAAAAGACGCCGATGATGCGCTCTATGAGGCGAAGTCCAAGGGAAAAAACCGTACAGAGTATCAATTAAATAGGTAAACGGGCTGATTACGTCTTTTATAAAGATCAGCTGGCTATGATAGGTTAGTCTAGAAAGGATAGATATCAATGGCAAAAAACCGAACAGTATTAACACCCCAATATATGCACGAGTTTACGTGTATCGGACCGGCCTGTGAGGATAGCTGTTGCATTGGTTGGCGGGTGAATGTGGATGAACCTACATATAAGAAGTATCGTAAAGTGAAACATCCGGAGTTAAAGCCCTTGATGGATAAGCAGGTGACACGCAATCGATCCACTCCGAGTGCCACCAACTATGCCAAGATTAAGGTGCAGAAGGACAGTCGCTGTCCCTTCTTAGCTGAGGATATGTTATGCAATATTCATAGGACGCTTGGCGAGGAGTATCTATCACTAACATGTGCGACCTATCCTAGAACCTGCAATGATGTAAACGGTGTATTGGAGCGATCAGCCACTATGTCCTGCCCAGAAGCGGCTCGCTTGGCTCTATTACCCGAAGGGGAAATGGAGTTTGATCAAGAACTCGAAGCCATAGATATTCGGAAAGTACTAAGTGGTAAGGTCAACCCGAGTGATCTCAAGTTATCGCTAAAGCCAGAGCGCTACTTTTGGGAATTGCGTATTTTTTCCATTCAAATCCTCCAAACCAGAGACTATTCACTTTGGCAACGATTAGTCATCTTAGGGCTATTTCTACAAAAAGCGCAAGAACTTGCTGATAATAAGCAAATGGATCAACTAGAGCAATTAATTCAGTTGTACATGGGCATTCTTGCTGATGGCTCGTTAAAAGATTCGATGGGAGAGATCCCTGATCAAGTGATGATCCAGTTTCGGGTCCTCAAGGAATTAGTGGACAAACGAGTAACCAAAGGTGTTACAAGCAAACGTTACCTGGAATGCTTTGGAGAATTTCTTAAGGGCTTGGAATATGTTAACGGAGCAACCTATAAAGCTGTAGCACAAAACTATAAAGAAGGCTACGAGGACTATTACCAACCGTATATGAAAGAGCATGAGCACATTCTAGAAAACTATTTAGTTAACCATGTCTTTAAGAATCTCTTTCCTTTGGGAAAACGAGGTCTCTACGGTGAGTATAGTATGTTCGTAATTCACTACGCGATGATCAAAATGCATCTCATTGGTATGGCCAGACATCACAAGGGCTTAGATGATGATCTAGTCATTAAGCTCATTCAGTCCTTTGCTAAGACAGTGGAGCATAACACTGCTTATTTGCATCAGGTGTATGAACTATTGCAGGAAAATGAGTTTACAAGTATGGCGCATATGTCGATTTTGGTGAAGAATTAGGGGGCCTGAGTGTTTACGTTGTCTAAGACTCAGTCTTTCAATTACTTGGATACCATCCTTAGTGATTTGATTAGGAGTGCTGCTTTCGTTTATAGGAGGGAGTGGATATTGATGTCTATGAATACAGATATCGCGAATGTGATTCATAAACTTGCTGCGACTGGATTAGAAGGGCTAGAATATGTACATAAGAATAACATGGAAGGTCAATTTGAGAATACCGTTACTGTCCTATCAGATATAGTTGAAGCTTTTAATGAAATAGAGCAAGCGTTAAATAATAATGGATTTTTAGAGGATAGTAGTGATCTTGATTTGGCAACACAATCATTACGAGATGGCTTTGATTGGATCGTTTCTGCCTATGAAAGACAGGAGGATGGAAGAAAAGATGATATCATGGAATTAACGCTATTACCTAGGTATAAAGCATGGCAGGGAGAGATAGGTAGATGCCTAGGTAAATATCTATTGGTCTAGTTTGATGATTGGCTAATACGGGGCGCTTTTTCGTTTTCCAGACGAGGGCTTTTCGTTGAGTATATGGAAGATGGACGTATCTGCACTGTGAGTTGGCTGTTGTCTGGGTCTGAACCTGAAGGTCGCCCACTCCATGAGAATCTGCGTTTACATCTGGGGTGTATTGGCCTTTGTTTTAGACGACGTTCCAGCAGGAAGGGCAGATGTGAATACTATAAGTCGAGACATTGCAGGACATAGTACTACAGTTTCAATGGTACCTGATATTGGAAAGGGATGTAGCGATGAGCCTTCTATGGCAGAATCTTGAGCGTTTTATTCTTAGAGTTCCACAAGATCAGCAGAAGCGTTTTCGAGATGAGGTGTGTCAT
>SKHL01000255.1 GCA_007116995.1 Limnochordia bacterium | reverse complement strand
AGTTTACTGGCCATCGGTCAGCTATAATGTCCTGAGTATTACCGAAGTCTAGTTGTTACCCAGCACTCTAGCATCCACCTCTAATGAGCCCATTTTTCTTCCTAAGTCACGAAATCGACCATCAAGAGAACCTTCAATTACCAACTATCCCCCATGATTTCACTCACTCTCTAATTTGATACACTTCTCAATGGATGCTCAAACACTGATACAATGGGTAGTTTGGGAGGTAGAAACTAGATTGCTGATCATCTCGCCCATAAATTTGGATATTAGATCATAAGCAATATCCAAGGCATTCCTGATTAAAACTTAACGCGCATCCTCACATAAAATCCTGCTGGCCAATCAAGCACAGCATACAGATCAGGATCGTTGATACTCAGTGTACTATAGCCAACACCTAGCCCGATCTGCTCGGATACGTTGTAACTAAGCTCGGTCGCCCAACCTGTATGAGTAGTACCTTGATCATCCCACATCTGGCGCAGGAACAGATCCATCTGGTACTCGGAAGCAAACCTTGTTTCCCATCCGATTTGCCCAAGGTAGATGCTCGATTCGTGGATAGATTGCAAGTTTGCTCCTTGGATGACAGAGTCATTGGTCCGTTTTGTGGCAAGCTGTGTAGAAACGGAGTATTGGCTTGACAACCGATAATTCCAGGCTAGACTAGCCGTGGCTAGATCGGTTTGCAAAACATCGGAATTAGCTTGAACCGTAGTCAGGTATCTGCGCATTCTATAATCTGCTAAAAGCGAGTATCGTGTTCGATCGGTCGGCCGGTAGGCCATCGCCGCATGATGATCTTGGACTAACTCGCGTAGATCCGGTCGTGGATTACTATTGGATTTCCACGTGGTACTGAGTAGATAGCTTAACCCGGTGGCTTGGCTACCTCCTGTTAGATCAAACTCCGTCTTGGTCACTCGTCTGGTCGTACTGGTTTGCACCTCATAGCTAAGTGATGCGATCGTGTCCTGCGATAAGCGATAGAGCATCGATAGTGTACCCGCTGTTTTGCTAGCAACGACGCCATCGACATCTATATCTCGTTGGTACTCTCGCGTGGCCTGCAGATCCAGATTGGGTGTAAGCGCAACGGACTGCTTCAGCCCTATCATCGCTTTTTCCTGATCACTAGTCTGTGTCGGCGGTTGGTATTTCCCATACACCACCGTTTCTGGTAGTGGCACTAGCTTAAGCATAAGATTCCACTTGTTATGCTGGGTCGCATTCGTCTGTAAGCGATCACGGTAACTCACCACTGTCGATAGGTAACGCCCAAAGTCCTGGCTATACTGCACCTCCGTTAGCTCTGGATTGATTCCACCAAGCAGTGAATACTCCTGTTTCACAGCAATCTTGGTGCTTTGCGCAGGCTGCCACTCGGTTTCGACAAAGCCTGTAGTGCTAAGCAATTTGGCAAACGGATTCGCCGAGTCCAAGCGAGACCGTAGACCGAACTGCGTCGTCATTCTCTCGGTTATGGATCCGCGTAGACCGACCTGATCACTGTGGGTAGCCGTGTCTACGTTCGTGGTATCTAGTGTCTTACTATAGCGTAACGCCCAATCTCTAGCCAGCAAATACTCCATCGTAGCGTTTACTTGATAGCCTTCTGGTAATGGTTTGGATTCGCCAGGAAGGACATACTCCCCTGCTACATACTGACCACGAACCTCAAGTGTAAGCGCATCACCAAGCTTGGTATCGATCGTAGCAGACGCAGCACGTCCTCGACTTGGTAGCATTACCGCCATTTCATACCCGATCATAGCAGGAATACGACGAAGAGAACTGGCTTCCCCATCGACTCCTATCCACTGTCGTGCTATCGTAGATAATGCCGATCCGGCTAGGTAACTCGCAGACAATCGATGCGTTCCCGTAGAGACTACCTCTGCCCGCAAACCATAGCCCGCGACCTGCGCCTGGCCTCCAGCTAGCGCATAGCTAATGTCGATATACACTGGGTTGAAATCATTATCTGTGCTCGATATCGGTCTAACGAACCAAAACGCACCGGTGGCGTAATCAATTAAATAATCCTTACGTCGCTCCAATAAGGTTTTGGATATCTCCTGCTTCGAATCATCCTTATCCATCACGCGTAACCAGATCCGCTCTGTTCCACTTCGAATAGGATACTGCTGCGTGTAATAGAAGTCGGAGATTCCCGTTGCTTTCATGCTCTCATTGTGCCTAGTCTGGCGATCCACAAAGAAGAACCCTTCTAACCAATCCTTGGTGGTTGTGCGCAGTCCTGTGCCTACTGTATTCAAATAGGTAAACTGAGTCTTATCCGACCAGCCACTCTCAAAGTCACCATAGAGTATCTCCGTCTCGCCGGTACGGATGAATACATAGATCGGATCAGCCGATGGTGTGCTATCCTCGATCACACTTTGATCTCCGGTAAACGGGTGTAGCTTGGTTAGATCACCCAATCGCCCGGGCGTTGGTGTAACCAGACGAGAATCAAACCGTGCTCGCAATGTATAGGGACTCGTTGATTCAAAATATCCCGATCCATACGCTTGCAGACGAAGCGTGGGAGCAAACTGAATCAAAGCATTCGCTCCGATTGAAGCAACAACAGGCTTTCGACTTACTTGCGTAGGAATCGTAATCGCCTGTCGGTTCGTCCCGACCTGCATCGTAACCTCAACGGGCATTTGCTCTAGGTTGTCTGGCAAAATATCCAGAAGGAGTAGCCCATCTTGGGAGGTAACCGTAACGGAACGTTGTCCCGAAATCGATTGTCCATTGATCACCCGGCCTCCCCTAGTACTCACTCGAGCGGATATCGGATTGATAACTGGTAAGGCATTGCCATCGAGAATAAGAAATGGTAGGCGCACCATGGATTGCGATCCTTGATCGACAAACCACGTAGAATCCATTTGATGCAAGATTTGAGGATCACCGATTACAAAGGTGTCAAGCTGTTCTCGTCTGATCCCTATATCGCTTGTTATCTCAACCATTATCGTGTTTCTACCGGAAGCAAACTCAACACCATAGTAGACATGCTCTATCATTTTTTGATCATAATCTGTAGTTATACGACCAATTCGATCTTCCAAAACAAGCTGATCATTCACATACAGATCGAGGCACTCGTTGATCGCACTTTGTACCGTAACAGCTACATGCTGGATGGGCAAAATCTGCCCGGCTAACGGAGAGAGAATCGCCTTGCTAACGTCCTTGGTCGCTTGACTTACCGCTCGCTTGGCCACCGCAGTTGTCAACACCTTAGCATAGCCAAACGAATCCGCCTCGTTTTGCACGACCGCTGCGGCAAGATAGACCGTTGTAGGATCTCGCATTTGCTCAAACTGAATATATCCAGCGATTTGGGTCTGTTCGTGCGGCGCTAGCTGTATTGTTTTATCCTTGTCTGGATCCAAGTGCAACTCTGCTTGCCCGTCTATCACACCGACATGCAGCTCAAGATTAGCCGCAAGTGGTCGATTCGCATGATTACGAACTTGAATCTCTACAGGCAGTCGGGTATCGACTTGGTCTCCGATAGAGACTGTCAGTTCAACCTGATTCGCAAATGTTTCTTGACTGATAATAGGAATTTCGAGCTGGGACACACCATAGGGATAGATCCGCATAAACTGCGAAGCACTGCTTGTTCCCACAACCATACCCTGTGGCAGCGAGCTTGGATCCACTGCAACGACTCGCATCCCCGGTTCGATACGATCAAGCGAGAACCGACCATAGGCATCGGTTGTGATCCGGTATCCATTATCGAGATACAATCGAACGTTCGCCAGCCCCGGATCGCCAGGATCACGCATCCCTGTACGGTCTCGGTCATGAAATACTTGCCCGAGTAGCATGCCCGTACTACCAAAGACACCTGGCAGAACGATCGTGCGAGCAGAAAATGATCCCAAGCGAAACGGATGCCATCCAGCTGTCAACCCCGTAATATCTATAGTATGGTACACCTCTCCGACAGTGGCTGCAATCGTAGCCGTTGCCGTATAGGTAAGCACGAGCTCTGCACCGGCTTGGATATCTCCCACAGACCAGACGAGTGATCCATCGTCGTTAGTCGGATTCGCTACCTCTGATCCATTGACCTTGCTGGTATTGGCTACATAGTGAAAACCCTTTGGTAATTGTCCAATCACCGTCACATCCGTGGCTGTCACCGTATGGATACTATCGGCCGGATTACGAATCGTAACGGTATAGTGCACAAACTCACCGATGTGAATCGCCTTTGGATCGGCCTTTAATTCTACTTCTAAGTTACGGCTCACCGCGATATTGGCCGAATTTATCGCATAATCCATTCGATTAGGCAGATGAATCGTGGCCGTATTCGAGATACTGGATCCGGCAGGAAGTGGCAACACCTTAGCTTGGTACCGCAACGTCATTGTCCCGGGATCCAAGTGATCGATATCCCAGCGTAATGTTCTTGTCTGCGGATCATAATAGCCATTGTTGGTTGCAGACCCATCCACATACTCTAACTCGACTGGAAGACTATCCTCCACGATTAGGTCAAAGACCGACCACCCAACTAGGTTCGTCACTGTGATTTCGTAGTCTAGTATGGCTCCGGCGTGCGCATAGCTACCCTGCACCGATTTTTCTATGTCTAGATCGGCTACACCGATCGGGTAGAGTTGGATATCTTGGGCGATGCGAAACCCATCTTCGACAAATACTGGTGACTGATACGCATAATAGTCTGGTGCAGAGACCACCAGCTGGTAGGTTCCCGGATTTACATTAAATCCATACTTACCAGTAGCGGTTGTCAGCTTGGGATTCTCTTGCACCAAGCCACCGGATAGTGGTAGCTCGACTAACTGACCGGCTTGGCTTCCACTACCGTAGAGCAGCGAAACCGATGCATTCTCAATTGGTAATCCACTGATCGCATCAGAGATTAATCCATCTGGTGCTAATAAAAAGTTAAAATCAAGGATGATCTCCCCTTGCTTAAGTGCTGCAAAGGACCTCTCAAACGGTTCTCCGGAAGGCGAGATACCACGAATCGTCCAGTCGTTATCTGCTAGACCACTCACTACACCAAGTTGCGATACGCTTGCTGGATCGACAATAAACTCGTAGTATCCCAGGGCATCGGTTGTGGTTAAATCTAGTTGCTCAGCGTTTTGATCCTCAAGTACTAGCGTCAAATTTGGTATACCTTGCTCTGTATGGAGATAGACCACTCTACCCCGTACAGCGACTGGACCATAGGTTATCGCACCGAATAACTCTGTTACCGTAACAGATGTGACCATACTATGCTCGTTACCATAGGCATCGTAGTATAGCACTTCAAGCTGGTACTCACCGGTTGCCGGCACATCAAGGAAGTACTGTCCGTTTTCATCTGTTACGACAGTCGCTATGACCACTCCATTCTGCGACAGTGTAAGCTGCACACCGGACTGCGGTAAGCCCGTGGTCGAGTTGATGAATT
>SKHL01000264.1 GCA_007116995.1 Limnochordia bacterium | reverse complement strand
TAAGGCTAATTATCAAAAAAAGCAGCCGGTTCCTACTCCTATCTTAATCGAAGACATTACCCAAGCTGCTATCGAAGAGGCTGTTTCTCTGATCCAGAAAAGTGAGCAACCGCTAATCTATAGCGGGGGTGGCGTAGTCTACTCCGATTCATCCCCTGAGTTACTAGAATTCGCTGAGAAAATTCAGGCGCCCGTCGTTAGTAGCTTAATGGGCTTAGGCGGATTTCCAGGGGATCATCATCTCTTTTGTGGTATAATTGGAATGCATGGCACGAAAACGGCCAACCTGGCCAGTAGTAACTGTGACTTACTTATAGCCATCGGCGCACGATTTAGTGATCGGGTGGTTAGTAATGTGAAACGATTTGCCAAAGATGCTCAGATCCTGCATGTGGATATCGATCCCGCGGAGATTAACAAAAACATTCAAACCCACCATCATATTATTGGTGATATTAAAACAGCATTAGCTAGGTTGAATAGTGCCTTAAAGTCAAGGAACTTGGTGGAGAAAGATAGATGGATAGATCAGATTAAATCCTGGAAAGCAACGTATCCATTACGTTATAGGCCTAATGGTTCGCTTAAACCCCAATATATTCTGGAACGGATTCATGCACTAACTAACGGAAATGCTATAATTACCACAGAAGTAGGTCAGAACCAAATCTGGGCAGCTCAGAGTTATATGTACACCAAGCCCCGCACCTTTATCTCTTCTGGTGGCCTTGGGACTATGGGGTACGGGTTAGGTGCTTGTATTGGTGCTCAGATTGGATTGCCAGAAAAACGAGTATTTAACATCGCTGGAGATGGCAGTTTCCGGATGAATTGCAACGAGCTAGCCACAGCTGTAGAGTATGAATTACCAGTGATCATTGTGATTTTTAACAACCGGGCCTTAGGCATGGTCCGCCAATGGCAAGACTTATTTTATGATAAACGATTCTCTCAAACCACCCTAGAGCGAAGCACTGATTTTGTTAAGCTAGCCGAAGCCTATGGTGCTCTAGGTATAAATCTGGTTCGTAAGGAGGACGTGGATACGGTCTTAACCCAAGCATTAGAGTCTAATCGCACGGTCGTTATCAATTGCGAAATCCATCAAGATGACAAAGTATTTCCTATCGTTCCACCAGGTGCAGCCATTGAGGAATTAATTACAGAGGAAGTATAAACAGCGTTTGAACGAATAATTCCTAACGAGGTGAGGACATGAATCGTCAAGTGATATCGATTTTGGTTGACAATCAATCTGGTGTGCTAAGCAGAGTGGCTGGTCTATTTAGCCGCCGTGGGTATAATATTGATAGTTTATCTGTAGGAGAGACAGAGACAGCGAATCTATCCCGGATGACTATTGTGGCCCGGGGCGATGATGCTACACTAGAGCAGATAAAGAAGCAGCTTAATAAATTAGTGGATGTCATTAGAGTTATCAGCTTAGCATCCGAGGAATCGGTTTATCGGGAATTAGTGTTGTTAAAGGTTGGTGCTCCGAGTACGAATCGAGCAGGTATTTCTGAAATTGTAGATATTTTTCGTGCTAAGATAATCGATGTGGCCTCCGAATCCATGACTGTGGAAATTACTGGTGATGAGTCTAAGATAAAGGCGTTTATTGAACTGATGCAACCCTATGGCATTAAAGAAATAGTAAGAACTGGATTGACCGCTCTGCAACGGGGAGATAGAGATATTAAACATTAGGAGGAAGAAAAATGGCGAAAATGTATTATCAAGAGGATTGTAATTTAGAATTATTGAAGGACAAAACTGTAGCAGTAATTGGGTATGGAAGCCAAGGACATGCTCACGCCTTGAATCTGCACGAATCAGGAGTTTCTGTTGTTGTGGGTCTCTATGAAGGCAGTAAATCTTGGGCTCTCGCAGAGGAAGCAGGATTGCAGGTAGCAGTGGCCGCAGAAGCAGCTAAAATGGCAGAAATCATTATGATTCTAATTAACGATGAGAAACAAGCTAAACTCTATCAAGAGAGTATTAAGCCGAATTTAACACCAGGAAAATCTGTAGTATTTGCTCATGGGTTTAATATCCATTATGGTCAAATCCTTCCTCCTGAGGATGTAAATGTATTTATGGTAGCGCCTAAGGGACCTGGACATACCGTTCGGAGTCAATACCAAGATGGACGGGGTGTACCTTGTCTAATCGCCATACATCAGGATGCAGATGGTAATGCTACCCAATTAGCATTAGCTTATGCAGCCGGAATTGGTGGAGCTCGTGCGGGAATTCTAGAGACCACGTTCCAAGAAGAAACGGAAACCGACTTATTTGGAGAACAAGCTGTGCTATGTGGTGGTGTTAGTGAACTAATTAAAGCTGGGTTTGAGGTGTTAGTTGAGGCTGGTTACCAGCCTGAAAGTGCCTATTTTGAGTGTTTGCATGAGATGAAGCTAATTGTAGATTTGATCAATCAAGGTGGATTAAGCTACATGCGTTACTCCATTAGTGATACCGCAGAGTATGGGGACTACTCCATTGGTAAACGAATTGTTACAGAGGAAACCAAAGCTGAAATGCGTAAAGTGCTAGCCGAAATTCAAGATGGGACCTTTGCTAAGAATTGGATTCTTGAGAACCAAGCGAATCGCCCGTCTTTTAACCGAAAACGCCAGATGGAGCAAACCCACCAAATTGAATTAGTCGGTGGGGAATTACGGAAGATGATGAGTTGGATTAAACAATAACAACACGGGAGGGAATGTAATGGCCATAGAAGTCAGGATTTTTGATACTACATTACGCGATGGCGAGCAGTCTCCTGGATGCAGTATGAATTTACAGGAAAAGCTAGAGGTAGCCCGGCAGCTAGAACGTTTACGAGTTGATGTAATCGAAGCAGGCTTTCCCATTGCTTCACCAGGAGATTTAGCGGCTGTAAAAGCTGTATCCGAGAACATTCACGACTGTATTGTCGCAAGTCTTGCCCGAGCCCTCCCTAAAGATATTGATCATGCCTGGGAAGGTGTGAAGGCAGCGGATCAACCCAGGATTCACACCTTTATTGCTACGTCGGATATTCATATGCAATACAAATTACGCAAATCACCAGAACAGGTCTTAGAACAAGCGGTAGAAATGGTGAAGTATGCTAAGAAGTATTGTGCTGACGTTGAATTTTCAGCTGAAGATGCAACACGTAGCAAGCCTGAGTTTCTTTATCGCATTTTCCAAGCAGTAATCAAAGCAGGAGCTACGGTAATTAATGTTCCTGATACAGTAGGATATACCACTCCGTGGGAGATATATGAACTAATTTCCGGCATCAAAAACAACGTGGTTGATATCGACAAGGTAGAGCTAGCAGTACACTGTCATGATGACTTAGGTTTAGCAGTAGCCAACACGTTAGCGGCTTATCGTGCTGGAGCCACCCAGTTAGAATGCACCATTAATGGAATTGGGGAGCGAGCTGGCAATGCAGCACTAGAGGAATTAGTGATGAGCTTAGCCACCCGTCAAGATTACTATGACGCTACATGCCGTGTCGATACAACCCAGATTTATCGGTCTAGCAAGCTCGTCAGCTCTCTGACTGGGTCTCAAGTTCAGGCCAATAAGTCCATTGTGGGAGCAAATGCCTTTGCCCATGAGTCTGGGATTCATCAGCATGGTATTTTAGCAAATCAGAAGACCTATGAGATTATGACGCCTGCGTCCATTGGGTTGGCGGAAAATAAGATGGTGCTAGGTAAACATTCCGGACGCCATGCATTTGAAGATCGGTTATCGAGTCTTGGCTATCACTTGAGTAAAGAGCGATTGGATGAAGCATTTAACCACTTTAAAGTACTCGCTGACAAAAAGAAATTGGTCGTTGATGGAGACATTGAGGCTTTAGTGCAGCAAAAGGCAGTAGATATTCCAGCCACCTATAGAGTAGAGCGGTTTGTGATCAATAGTGGAAATACGATTACGTCTACTGCTGCGGTTACTCTTTCTAATGGAGATAGCAGAGAGGAAGTGGCTACTGGAGATGGACCGATTGATGCAGCTTTTATGGCCATTGATAAAGTAGTGGGTATTGAATTTGAACTAGATGATTTTGCTTTGCATTCTGTTACAGAAGGCAAGGATGCCCAAGGCGAAGTAATTGTGAAAATAGCCAAAGATGGTCAACTCTATACAGGGCGTGGCTTGAGTACCGATGTGATTGAGGCTAGTGTAAAAGCCTATGTTAATGCGATTAATAAGATGATTGACGAGCTAAAGCAGGCGAAGGAGGGTCAATCAGATGTCTAAGAAAATAGCCATATTTGATTCAACCTTACGAGATGGAGCACAAGCTGAAGGGATATCCTTCTCTGTTCCTGATAAGTTAAAGATTGTAAAAGCCTTAGATGAACTAGGTGTTGGCTATATCGAAGCAGGGAATCCCGGGTCGAATCCTAAGGATTTAGATTTCTTTGAGCAGGTTAGCGACATTGCGTTAAAGAATGCCAAACTTACAGGTTTTGGTAGTACACGACGACGTGACATAGCGGTGGAAGCCGATAAGAACGTTCAATCCCTATTACAAGCGAAAACACCAGCCATTGCTATTTTTGGTAAAAGTTGGGATTTTCATGTTACTGATATTATTAAAACATCATTAGAAGAGAACCTGAATATGATCCGTGAAACCTTATCCTTTTTCCATCAAAAAGGGAGAGAAGTGATTTTCGATGCTGAGCATTTCTTTGATGGATATAAAGCCAACCCAGAGTACGCACTAGCTTCATTGCAAGCGGCTGTGGAGGGTGGCGCTGAAATGCTCTGCTTATGTGATACGAATGGTGGCGCATTCCCTAAAGAGGTATTTGACGTTACTACAATAGTGCTAGATACGTTTGCGATTCCGGTGGGCATTCACTGCCATAATGATGGTGGTATGGCCGTCGCTAACACGATCATGGCAGTAGAAGCCGGTGCCGTTCATGTGCAAGGTACCTTTAATGGTCTAGGAGAACGGTGTGGTAACGCTAATCTCTGCACGATTATTCCTAACTTACAAGCTAAAATGGATTATGCCTGCATCCCGGCTGACCAGTTAGAGAAACTTACACCAGTAGCGCGATTAATTGGAGAAGTCGCCAATATTACTTTAAATGAACGGGATCCCTACATCGGGAAAAGTGCTTTTGCACATAAGGGCGGGATGCATATTGATGGAGTGAATAAATGCTCCCAATCCTTTGAACACATTGCACCAGAGATTGTTGGGAATCAACGACGCTTCCTAATGTCCGAGGTGTCTGGTCGCAGTACCATATTAACGAAAATCCAGAGTTTTGCACCAGATTTGACCAAAGATTCACCGGAAGTAGACCAGATCATCCATCGGTTAAAGGAGTTAGAGCACCAAGGCTATCAATTCGAAGGAGCGGAGAGTAGCTTTGCGTTACTAGTTCGGAAGCACTTAGGGAAATACCAACCCTTCTTTGAGCTCGGGCACTTTAAGATTC
>SKHL01000190.1 GCA_007116995.1 Limnochordia bacterium | reverse complement strand
TAACTGTCGTCACATGCTCAACGGCTCCCTTTATGTAGATGGAAGCTAGGGGATTATCTATTGGAACAGTTATCTTGATGTTACCCCTGTTAAGGTCTGAACTTTGAGATATCTTATTTCTCGAAATGGGGACGGGTATGTAGAGATCTCCCATGTAGGATACCATGCTGTCCCCACTAGTCCAGTGATAATCTAGACCTAGTCCCGTAGAGGAGAAGTTGTAAAGTTCTGTGAGCTGAGCCACTATGGATTCTCCGAAAATGTGAAAATGATTTCTATCTCTAAACCATAGTAGATATTTTTAGGTATTTTGGGAGAAAATACCATATTCCAATTGGTTGTCGGAAATCCATTCGCCCCATCCCTGCCTGTTCTAAAACATATTCTCCCAATGCCCCCTTCGACATTTCCGTCGGAAGGTTGCCAGTACATTTTTCCTATGCTGCTGGCTGGTCCTCCGCTTATAGTATCTACAGTAGTGGCTTCATTATTAGAGAAAGTGCCAAGGTTTCGGGGAGTGCCGGTTAGATTACTTAGAATAGTATCACTATAGGCTATAGGCCGAGCACATCCTGTAGAAGAAAGGCTATCTTTAGCTAATCTTACCGGGTATCGTCCGGAAAATGTAGAGGAACCATTCAAATTCCAACCAGTTTCTATAGGGTTGGTCTGAGAAAAAGAATTATCTACTATATTCTGAGCCCGTATAGAACATTCCACAGGTGTCTGCTGAAACATCAAATTAAAGATGTATGTTTCTGTAGGTATGTCCAGCACTATAGAGTATAGGATTTGTAATTTTTCATCAGAATTAACTGGTAGATTAGATATTTCTCCAAATCCATTTATTACTGGAGAATATGCGAAAAATGTACCGTTTGAGTGTCGACCCGTACCTATCAAAACTACATTTCCAACTACTTCTCCGGCAGAGAATTCAAATATAGAAGTTCGAGTACATCTGTACGGGGGTTCTGAAGAATTGACATTGGAAGTTTCTATGAGATTATTTGTTGTTTTCTTAGAATTATCATCTAATACGACGATGGCGGCATCAGACCAAGCTAAAAGAGAACCAGACTCCGTAAGTAAAGACAAACCTTCTGTAGTCACGGTATTGTTGACATGTACTTCTGCTACTATTTCTCCCTTCCTATTTATCTTTCTTACTAGATATTCTCCCCGTACTCCCATATTCAAATCCAAACTAGAGCTTAGAATATTAGAAGACTTTAAAGAAAAAATAGATACATTGGGAGAAATTTTCATTATTCTTCAGTAGCCCATTCTATTTGTATACGAAAAAATTCGTTCATACCTATCCTAGAAATATCTCTTCCAGGTACAGATTCAAATAGAGTTCTTTCTACAAGAAATCTATCCCTTTGCTGTCGATAGTATAGCGCATTAGATCTATGATAGAACATCAGCATATCGTTTAGACCCTTTTCTGTAGAAAGAATTCTTTTATCATCTAGAAGAAGTCGAGGACTTCTAAGGAGAGCTCCGAAATTTGTAGTTACGAATCCGCCTAAGAATGTATCAAACCAATACAACTTTGTATATTTTTCTGAACCTACGCGAAGCACATAGACTACAGCGGGTCTCATACTCTGATCAAAAGCTAGACCAACCTCTACTATTTCATCTCCATTTCCAGTTTCATCAACAGGTACTATATAGTCAGTTATTTCTATAAGCTGACATTCTTCTGCTTCTATATCCGGCTCTACATAGACCCTTATTTTGGTGTCTTGATAAATATCAGCTACCCAGATCTGAACTTCGTGTCCTTGACTAGGGTCTCCTATAGCTATACCTCCGTACTCCCAATCTAGTATTTTCCTAGCTAGATATCTATCCGCAGGTGGAAGAATTCTACCGGATACTGTTGTAGTAGACAATCTATTGTCTATTATCGCCACTATTCTTCTTCCTCATATCTGCTTACAGTTATATTGAATCTCAAATCTAGGATATCTGTATTTTCTTTCATTATAGGAGGATCTACAGTATACACCCAAAATGTGTACATCCCTGTAGTTAAGCTTCCAGTACGTATTCCTCCAGGCTGGGTATACCGTCCTGTTTGAAGTATGCCACCTATAATTCCTGTTGTGAAATTAGCATCATCTATACCCCATCTAAATTCAAAAGTAATAGAGTACTGTTCTATATTTTCTGAAAATAGAATTTCATCTGATGGGGAATAATCGTCATATGAAAAACTGCTTAGTTGGTCTGTAACTATATCTGCTGGTAGTTCAGGATCTCCCTCCCACATATATTCATCTACTAAGCCTCCAGAGTCTCTCCTTGTTGTACCTAACCTTACCCCGTAAAATAGTATGGCTGGGTATCCAAAGTTGGTTTCTAAATCTCTATTGGCTATTCTCCAACGCCTATCCGATTCTAATGATGAGGGAACTATCCTGAAAGTATGGAAATTTTCCCCCAAAGCTAAAGTAGTTTCTACAGGTTCCGGGTTAGGGTACAAGAATAGCCTGTATTCAACATCTAAAATATCATCAGGTTCTAAAGTTAGCGGTGCGGGTTCTCCGAATTCGTCTTTTATTAAATTCTCTGCAAAAGTGAATATCTGTGCATCCACGCTTTCGTGAGTAAACGGGTTGAATATGAACCAGTCTCCCGTGTACCAACCTACGCCTACAGATGTAATAGGTACCCCAGATGCCCATTCTGTCTGAAATCTCCAAGATGCTCTTCCTCTTATATAGTAGGGTTCTTCTTCAGTCTGCCTAAAATTCCCATGGCTTAAATAGGTTCTAGTTCCCTGAATTAAAGACACTGGTTGAATTTGAGTAACGGGTACTTCCGTTTCTCTATTAGATAAATAGCAGACTTGTAGGTAGCTTCCTTCCGGATTAACCATTTGATTTAAGCCATTGTTTACTATCAAATTATCAAACGGTCCTATAGTCCTGACTATATCACCCCCCTTTCTAGAAACCTTTAGTATAAATTCTCCTTTCACTCCTATTCCAGTTTTCATATTATTCACCGGCTCTATTTACAGATATACGAACAGTTAAATCCAAATTATCATTTTCTGTCTTAGGTATAGGGGGATCTATTTTGAACATAAATAGACAAGCTATCCCGAAATAGCCTAAATTAGAGGCTAAACTTCTGTTCCCAGTATGGAAGAAAAACCAACCTATTCCGTTTTCTGTATTTGCTGATAAATATTCCCAGGTGTGTGTTACATCTTCTTGAAAATCTGTATCTTTAAAAGTAGAAGTAGTAGAGGGGGAATCAGTGCTAGTAGGAATATTGCTAGAATCTATGGGTTCGAATCCTCCATAAAGACTAGAGTCTCTGGCAGGAGAACGATAACCCGCCATCTGAAATGGTCTTCCAGGTGAATTGAGTTGAGCATCTCTGGTGAATATTCTCCAATTTCCGCGATAATTCATATACACCGGCCTGTATTCTATGGTCCTAGATACGCCTGCTATTTCAGAATAGGTAGTTCTTATAGAAGTGTCTACATAAAGAGTTAGTATGAATTCTACATCCACAATATCTGTCGATATTACTGTTATTGTAACAGGGTTTCCTAATTCATCTCTAGGAAGAACTCTAGAGAAAGTGAAGAAATTCAATTCAGAAGGAGCAGGTTGGTCACGGCTAGACCAATCTCCTACATACCAACCTACTCCCATTTCAGATATGTTACCCGTAGCCCAATCTTCTTCAAATCTTGCTATAACTCTTTCTTTTATGAAAGCAGGGTTCTCATCTAATTCTCTCTCATTTACAGATACGCTAGTGAATTTCCTAGAAGAAGACAAAACATTATCTAAAGAAGTTTGAGTCGCAGAAGGTTCGGAACTTCCAGTACCCACCATTATACAAGTCAACCAGTTACCTAGAAACATTCTATTTAGACCTAAATCAGTTATCTTATTAGTAAAAGGCCCCATTTCTTTTTTCACTGACCCATCTGCATTTCTAATGGTTACCCGGTATTCGCCCTTAAAGCCCAATTTACTCATAAAGAGAACCCCCTATAAATTCGAAATCTACTTCAATTTCTTCTTCTATATCACGAGTTATGTATTGTACAACAGGCACTAGAAGGCCGCTTACGACTTCTGCAGAAATAGAAACTTCATCTTCCATATCGTAATCAACATATGCTACATTTCCTATAGCGACGGTAGTTATTGATGCAGAAATTTCTACTTCATGTTGGAAAATGTAATCTATATAATTTACAAATTGTCCGAAAAATCCACTGGTTAATTCTATGGATATATTTGCAGAATCTTCATTCCTAGCGTACTGTCTAGCTAATCTGTGTCTATATACAGAAGAAGATATATCTATTTCATCAGTGCCCATTAACGGATAAGGAGTAGTTGTTCTTATAGTCGGTAGTTTTATTTCATCGTTTTCTATTATCGGTATAGTGGTTTCGTAAGAAAAACCCCCGTGATGAAGAATCTCTACTCTATCTCTTTCTAATATATATTGACGTAAATAGGATATTCTTTCTACATCTTCAGCTTCTATATTAAGGGGTACGTCTATTCTTATTTCTAACTGAGGTCCGATGTATCTAGAATCTACTATGGTTCTTATTCTCCAACGACCATCTTTAGTCCTAAAGGCTATTTCATCATGGCAGGGGTCTAGAACAGTCGGGATTATGAAGAAACAGATATATAAAGTCCCTGTAGTGTCTAATTCTAGATCCCTAGTCCAAGTAGGCATGAAGAAAGATCTAAATCTTCCAGATCTTCTATAGAGCCACCCGTAGAAATTCAATAACTCATCACGGCCTTCTTCATAGAAGAAAAGTTCCCTCTTTTGCCTAGGACAATCCCAGGGATAATTAACACTAAATTTCCCAGTTTTGGGGTCGAATCTATCTTCTCTAAACTGTATTTGGTCTTTTACACCGATTCTACCTTTATATAAAGGGCATCTTTCGTATAGGTCTATGTTATTAAAAAGAGCCATATCTAAGAGATTTGGAAGATCAGTGTCGATTAACATATCTGTATCGTTAACCAACGCTTGAAATCTAAATTCAACCTTGGTATACAGCTCTGTCTGGTGAATTTTTGGTATTTCTACTATATGCCCTATTCTAAGGGGCATGAATATGATATTTTCCCAATCATTCTGTATAGGAGGAAAAGATAAAGATTCTCCATCAAACTCGTATTCTATGATTTCCCAATTAGAATACGACTCCCAAAAGATGGCTAGACCCTTTGGAGGCCAGAATCCGTACTTGAAAAATTCTATTTCAAGAGAAGTAGCTCCTTCTTCTAAGGTGACTCTAGAAACCTCTCTCCAATCCGGGAGAGCCCATAGCTTATCTTGATTAGGTATGAGTAGATTTCTAAAGTTTCTCCTATGGGTATCTGAAGAATGAGTTACAACTTTGAAAATCTGCCTTGGGAACTCTCTCATCTTAGCTGCTTGAGTTTTCCCAGACCTAGATTCAAGAAAAGACGTTTTCCATTCTAGAATTT
>SKHL01000329.1 GCA_007116995.1 Limnochordia bacterium | reverse complement strand
CCGGTAATGGAAGGAAAAGCGCTTTTGTTCAAAGAGTTTGCTGGCGTAGATGGATTTCCTATCTGCTTAGACACAAAGAATGTGGATGAGATTGTAGCCCATGTAAAAGCGATCGCACCCACCTTTGGGGGCATTAATTTAGAAGACATTTCCGGACCACGGTGTTTCGAAATCGAACGTAGATTAAAAGCCGAACTAGATATTCCAGTTTTTCATGACGATCAACATGGAACTGCTGTTGTGATGTTTGCAGGATTACTTAACGGTCTGAAGCTAGTGAGAAAGAACATAAGTGACATTAAAGTTGTGATCTTAGGAGCTGGTGCAGCTGGTGTCGCAATTGCTAAGCTACTGGAAAACGCTGGTGTGAAAGAGCAAATCGTGCTAGATCGGCAAGGCGCTATTTACAGAGGGCGTGCGGGTATGGATTTCACAAAGGAAGAATTAGCATCCTATACAAATCCCCAAAACGTCCAGGGATCTCTAAATCAAGTGATTACAGATGCCGATGTGTTTATAGGTGTATCTGCGGCTAATATGCTGACAAAGGATATGGTGACCTGCATGGCGTCCGACGCTATTGTTTTTGCTTTAGCTAACCCCAATCCAGAGATTATGCCAGAAGATGCTAAAGCCGCTGGTGCTTGCATAGTTGCTACAGGTCGATCAGATTTTACCAATCAGATTAACAATGTGCTAGGTTTTCCAGGGATCTTCCGTGGGGCTCTTGATGTGCAAGCATCAGACATAACTGAAAATATGAAAGTAGCAGCAGCGCGAGCTATCGCCCAGTTAATCACCGTGGACGAACTGCGGGATGACTATATTATTCCAGAACCATTCGATCCAAGAGTAGCTCCTGCAGTTTCAGCAGCGGTGGCTAAAGCCGCAATGGCTGATGGAGTTGCTAGACGCTTAATGGATCCCGATGAGGTTTTCAAGCATTGTCAAGAGGTTGCTAGTCTGTAAAAAACGGATATTGCTTCATCTAACTTTTCCTCTGGGGGAGTCGGTAGCAAGCTCACATTTCAAAAACTGTTAGCATACAGTAAACATGGAGGTGAGCATTACCAAAATGGATGTTATCTCAAATGATACGTTAAAGAGCTTAATTGCTGTGGAACTAGTAACTATATTGGATGTACGGGAACACTATGAATATCAAAAGGGGCATATCCCCGGGTCTTTGTGGATTCCGTTTAGCTGTTTAACTGATTGTGCTGGTTTTTTTGCGATAGATACTCCCTTAATAATAATCTGCAACACAGAGAATCGTAGTGCAGCAGCATGTCGTTTCCTTGAAAGCGAGGGATTTACGGAATTGGCCTATGCGATTCCTGGAATGAAGTATTGGGATGGCGAGTTAGAGGTAGAGCAGTGTCCTCCGTTAGAGCGGGGAACCTCCGACAAAAAGGGCGTTTATCTCGATTATGCTGCGACCACTCCTGTTGATCCCAAGGTAGCGTCTGCTGTTTGGTGGTGGCTGGCCAAGGAATTTGGGAACCCATCGAGTGTGCATCTTCATGGTCGTAAAGGGAAAGAGGCCATTTCCAAATCCAGACAGCAAGTTGCTTGTATAATCGGCTCAAGAGACGACGAGATTATTTTCACTAGTGGTGGGACAGAAGCTGACAATACAGCACTTTGGGGTGTTTTGCGAGCTTCTGGACGCAAACGCTTAATCACAAGCGCTATAGAACACTCTGCCATCTTGGAGAATATCAAGCCCCTTAAAGATGCAGGATTTCAAGTTACGGTGCTACCAGTAGATACCTATGGGATGGTATCTGCAACCGAACTAGCATCTGCTCTATCTAATGATGTAGGACTTGTTAGTATTATGTTTGCCAACAACGAGGTGGGTACAATCCAACCTGTTCAACAGCTTGCTGAGCTAACACATAGATTTGGAGCTTATTTTCATACCGATGCTGTGCAAGGTGTGGGAGTTTGTCCAATTAATGTAGATGAACTACAGATTGATGTTCTTTCTTTGTCAGGGCATAAATTTTATGGACCAAAGGGAGTCGGTGCATTATATCTTCGCCAAGGTACGCCGTTTTCTCCATGTTTAGTTGGGGGTGGTCAAGAGAGTCAAAAGCGGGCTGGTACAGAGAACGTTTCAGGTATTGTTGGGCTAGGTGTTGCATGTCATCTAGCGCACCAACGCTTAGGTGAAGCACAGGGCATAAAGAGACTACGCGACTATTTAGAAGAAGGTTTAAAGTCGATGTGTGATGTGATTATTTATGGGCACCCCACTCAAAGACTACCTGGTAATTTATGTATTTCCATCCCAAATTATAGTGGACATCAAGCAGTTCTGGACTTAGATTTAGCCGGTATTTCATGTTCCAGTGGGTCAGCTTGTCATGGGGGTAAACCGTCTCATGTACTACAAGCAATGGGGGTATCAGAAACCAAGGCTAAAACGGCTATCCGTTTTAGCCTTGGTCGCAAAACCACTGAGACGGAAATTGAATCTGTGGTTGAGGAATTGGGACGACTATTTAGAAAATATATTTATTAAGACCGCCGTGATACCGGCAGCCATCACCGGACCAACAGATACTCCACCAAAGAATGACACAGATATAACTACGCCAATGAGAATTCCGGGGATTACTTCTGGCTTAACCTGCACGAGGTCGATGCCTTGGCCATTCAGATAAGCTCCGAGTATGCCTCCAATTATGGCAAATAGACCGATCGGTGATGTGAGAGTGTTTTGAATATCTCTAAGAGTTACATTGCCTGTAGCGAAGGGGATTAACAAAGTGGTTGTGAGGAATAGTAGTCCGATTTCTATACCTCTACGTGCTAGTAGAGGATAGAATTGATCTAAATTCATAAAACCCATTACCATTACAATTCCCGCTGCAGCTGATAGTAGGTTGTTCTTTGTCACTACACCAATAAGAAAGATGATTAACAAGGGACCAATATTATTCAAAATAACTCCCCCTTTAGTATTGAATACTATTCATAGAGGGAGTACTTCATGACTTCATGAAAGGTGGGAGTAAAATTAGTCTAGTTTTTTTGCAGATTCAGGAGAACCCAGTACTAATAACAGCTATACTTGCTTGGGCAGTGGCACAAGTGACGAAAACCATCATCGCAGCTTGTCATGAGAAACGAATTAATTTTCGTCGGCTTGTTGATTCAGGTGGTATGCCTAGTGCCCATTCAGCCTTTGTTACTTCCCTTGCAGTTGCTTCGGGCATTACTGATGGATGGGATTCAACTCTATTCGCACTAGCTACCGCCTTTGCATTGATTGTTATGTATGATGCGGCAGGCGTACGACAAGCAGCTGGTCGTCAAGCGAGAGTTCTTAACCGGATTGTACTCGATCTAAATAAGAATGATTTCCATCCAGAACGACTTAAAGAATTGGTTGGTCATACACCAGTAGAAGTATTGACCGGTGCCTTTTTAGGTGCGATATTGGCCATATGGCGCTTAGGATAAGCAAAAGACCAGGACACTGCACCCGGTCCTTTTGCTAAATCTCGTATTTGTGTAATATCAGGGACTAAAAAGAGTGATAGTCTGTGAACGATAGCCTAATCCGATATGATTGTAGGCTACCACGCATATATTAAGTGTCTGCGGTGGATCAGTTTCAAACAGTGCGGATATCTCGTGAGAGTATTCTAATGTGTTGTGATCAACGACACTTAGTTGAACAAAGGGCTCAAAGCTACTAGGCTGCCAGAAAATTTGATAGCCAAAAATATCATCCGTTGGAGACGGATCCCAAGACAGAGATAGAGTATCTTCATGGATTTGGCCCTGCAAGTTCGTCGGTGGTTGAGCAACCACGAATATCTCCGCTATAATCTGTAAATCTTCCATGGCAGGAATCCAAGTTAGGAATAGCTCATCTAAGGGTGCTATGTCAATTGTTTTCCAAAATCCTGGATCGATCCGGTCTGTGGCACGGAAAGATTCAGTGAACAGTTCTACCTTAAAATCATAACTTCGCGGAGCTAAATGATATTGTCCACTTAAGGGCTCAGTCGAATCCTCTCTAATTATCTCCTTAACATCATCGTCAAAGTGAACTCGGACTCGATTGATGTATTCAGCCTGTGGATAATTGGACAAGTCAATATCCACATTCACAACTCCGTCTGCAGGGCGGAGTTGAAATTCTACACTGCTTGGTTTATCTGGATAGATGGTTATATCAGTAACTCTATCCTGGTAGTGGGCAATCCCATCTTCGTTTATCAATTGTAGGGTGATATCCCAGGTCCCGATGGGTATATTCGCTGTGGTTGTTAGGTTATAGTCGTGTAAGGGCAAAGTTTCAATTAATGCATGATGACCACGGGTAAAGCTAATCTGTGCCGTCCATAGTGGTGTATCAGTGACGATACCCTCTGTCTGAGCTATCAGCATTATTTCCCCGAGCGTATCTGGACTAACTGGTCTTGTGGGTGATAGGCTACAACCAATAACAAATAGGCAACTAATGAATATAAGTATCATCTTCTTTGACAGGGTGAACATAGTAACCTCCTATTGTCCCCTGGGCTACCTTTACTATATCATAGATCTAAATAAGGCAAAAGTGTGAATAAATCTAACTTAACAAAGATAGGATGTGTGAAATGCGCGCAGAGTTAGTGATGATTGGAACAGAGTTGTTGTTGGGCGAAACAGTGGACACAAATGCCACATTTATCGCTGAAGGGTTGGCCGATATTGGCATTGATGTGTATTATAAATCTACTGTAGGTGATAATTGGTTACGCATGACAGAGGTTTTATCACAGGCTCTTAGCAGAGCAGATCTAGTAATCACTAGTGGAGGGCTGGGGCCTACGATGGATGATCTGACTAGAGAATGTATTGCGAGTGTGTTAAACCGACCGTTAGCCCTTGATTCTAAGGCTTTAGACACGATTGAGATGTTCTTTCGTCAAGTCAACCGAAGAATGAGTGAAAATAATAAAAAACAGGCTTATTTACCTCAAGGATCCCAGCCTATCCCTAACCGGTGGGGTACGGCCCCAGGCGTTATTTTACCAGCCTTTGGAAAGACAATTATCTGCTTGCCTGGCGTACCCCGGGAGCTAAGAGGGATGTTTATGGAAACGGTATTACCCTATTTAGCTCAGCATACAGATGGCAGCAAACTTGTTTCTCGGATTCTTCATTTCGTTGGTATCGGCGAGTCACAACTTGAAGAGTTACTGAAACCTTTGTTGATATCCCAAACCAATCCAACCATAGCACCTTATGCTTCTTTTGGAGAAGTAAAAATACGGATTGCTGCAAAAGCAGCTAATGAACAAAGCGCTCGGGAATTGATCCAACCTGTGGAAAGCAGTATTCGTAATCTAGCAGGGGAATGGCTCTATGGGGTGGATAATGAAACACTAGAAACAGCTATTGGTCATTTGTTAAGGGATCGAAACGAGACATTAGCCACAGCTGAATCCTGTAGTGGTGGTTTGATTGCTAATCGTATAACTAATATATCTGGTAGTTCAGGCTATTTT
>SKHL01000289.1 GCA_007116995.1 Limnochordia bacterium | reverse complement strand
CTCACAAACGGAGATGTATAGTATCGGAGAAAGATTTATTAAAAAAGCAATTGCCAAAGGTATATCGCCTGATATAGCTGATACCATCTTTTCCTATATTGTAGGCTATGCCGGCTATGGGTTTTGCGAGGCCCATGCGGCAGCCTTTTCCGATACCGCTTATAAAACGGCCTATCTTCTACAGCACCATCCAGCTCAATTTTACGCCGCCTTACTAAATCACCAACCAATGGGGTTTTATCCTCCTAACACCTTATGCGTACAGGCGAGACGACGAAAAATAGACATCCTCCCTTTAGATGTTAATCTGAGTGAATCTAACTTCACTGTCTCCCAAAACAGGATCCGAGTTGGTCTTAAACAAGTTAAGGGCATTGAAGCTAAACATATTGACGCAATCCTAGCAGCCCGTAATAAAAGTCAGTTTCACTCTTTGTCAGAGCTGATTTTCCGTACAAGCCTTCCCAAGGATGTGCTGGAAAACCTGATTCTCGCTGGGGCCTTCGATCAAATGTGCCCTAATCGACGCTCTTTGCTATGGAAATTGCCCACCTATTTACAAAATCGCCAGGGCAGCTTATTCTTTGCAGAAGATAAACCTACGCACTATCTAGCGGACTTTTCTCCTTGGCAACGATGGCACCAAGAATATCAAATATTACAGTTATCCGCTACCACCCATGTGATGGATTTTTATCGAGCATCACTAAGGGAGAAAGGCGTTCAAACCAGCCAGGAGGCCTTATCGCGAGAAAAAGGTCAAGTGAAAGTGGCTGGCCTAGTAATTCGCCCACATCGTCCCCCTACACGCAGTGGAAAAATTGTGGTTTTCCTCACCCTTGAAGACGAGTACGGTCTCTTTGATGTAACTATTTTTGAAAACATTTACCATCGCTATGCCAAAAATATCTTTAACCACCCCATCGTACTAATCACTGGAGAGCTAATCCGTCGTAGCGGGCAAGAGGTAAACATAATTGCTAGCCAAATCCAACCGCTATCACTAAATCCTACCAACTAGTCACTTCACCTGGTTGAACTCGGTTAATCTTTTCTTCGTGACCAGTATTTGCATTGATATACACTAAAAACTGATCATCTTGGCGTTGAATGCGGAATTCATATGCCAATACTTCCTGAAAGGAGGCATTAAGAATCACAGCCAGGCGGGGCCCACTAATCAAACCAGTCGTCCGCACCTTGCTCTCTGCTTCCCCACGAGATAATAGCGGTTGGAGATCCCGCTCACGTTGAAACCCGTGATATGCGAATGCTTGAAAGCCTAGGATCTCTCCTGTATCCATGGCTACTTGTACCTTCAGTGGCTGGGGATAAATTAAGGCGTCCTGCCATACTGGTACAAATCCGATCGTAGTACGATTCCGGTATTGATCCCAACTCACAATTTCAACAGGAGGAAAATCCCGTTGAATAAGGAAATCCTGGGCCCGTCGTTTGCTCTCCTCAAGAGAGATGCCATCTCGTTCAACCCCGCGGGGATTAGTCATCCAAAGCACGAGCCCCTCATGCTGGGAGATCTCCACCGTTAGATTGGATCCCTGAACCAGGGGACTAGCTTGTACAGTAAATGTACGCAGTTCCCCTTGGCTCTCGTTTACCACTTGAAAGTCTCGATTATCCCCTAGATCGGCTAAAAATTCTCTAGCAACCGTGATAGCATCTTCGGGACTAATCTGATTACCGGTTATAATTGGAGCCTTTAAACGATTGATCTCTCCAGGAAAGCTTGAATCGGGAAATCGACGCATTCCATCTTCAATCATCATCAGTGACTGCATTAATGGATTGCGATCACCCGGTTCGATATTAGAACTACGTGTAATGGAAGTGCGAAAATACCGCTCCCACGAAGTCCAGCTAGTTTCCCGCTCTCTTGCGGCTAATTCATTCTGCATCTCGCCATTTAAATATTGGGCCTGTTGATACATCTGCTTTAACCCTATAGAATCTGCTCTACCTGGATACCGTAATGACTCCCTAGCAAAAGCGACTATCTCATTTTGAACCTGAGCTAAAAAATGCTCTATCCGGCTTAGCTGTAACCCACTAACGGGTAGCTGGCCTAAATTTGCTTGAGCTGCATAAACCAAGCGCAATATATTGGCCCAACTATCTGCGGTTTGTTCAGCTGAGGAAGCTACATCGGCTTTGGCCAATTCCATCTCAATACCATTAATATGAAAAGCTAACTCGCGAAACGCTCTCTGATACTGCGCTTCTAATTGTTGTTTGTATGCTTGGCCAGCATAAAACTGGCTAATTCCAAAACCAGCAAGCAGTAGAATTAGGGCCAAAGACAGGGCTTTAGTAGCCTTTCCCATTTAATCCTCTCCTATCTTGTTAGGAAGAAAATGTGTGCCGACCAATGGTGGTGGTTACTGGCCGACTACGAATCCATTGGTTTCTAGTTTTATTGGGATTGTAGAAATATAGTGACCCATTTGAGGGATCAACCCCATGGACTGCATCAAACGCTGCTGTAATCGCCTCCTGATTTGGCTGCTGATTAATACTCCCATTTGCCACTACTTGAAAGGCTAACGGCTCATAGATCACCCCAGCAATCGTATTGGGAAACTCCGGGTGGTCTACTCTATTTAGAATAACTGCAGCCACGGCTATTTGTCCTTCATAGGGTTCCCCCTTTGCCTCAGCAAAAACCGCTCTAGCTAACAGATCCAAGTCATTTTCTTGCGCTGTTATCCTCGGTTTATCTTTAGACAGCTGGTCTGGTACATCCTGGGTTAAAAAACCCCCTCCTCGTAGATGAAGACCTACTGATAACACAATGATCCCAACTCCTCCTAAGAACATGACAACGAGGAAAGATTTGACTATTTTCTTCACAATAACCATCCTTTTCATTGTAAAATAAATCCTTTACCTAGCAGGAAAACCCTATCTAAATCAAGAAGTTTATAAGGTATTTTTAGAATTCCCTCCTTCTAAAAACGCACTTATCATTTCTTATTATTTTTACTATTTTCATCACGATTACTAATATCCAAGGAGGATTGCTACATAATGCATCACCTTTCCGTACTAGCAGTACGACGACCTGTCGCAATCACTGTCATTATTCTTATCATAATTTTATTCGGAACGATTTCGGTTCAACGAATAGGTATTGATTTACTTCCTGATCTGAATTTTCCTGTTGCTGCCATTGTTACAGTCTATCCAAGTGCCCCGGGTGAGATGGTAGAACAAGACGTTACCATTCCCATTGAGAATGCATTAGCTAGTGTAAGTGGTATTAGTCGCATGGATTCATTTAGTATGGAAAATGTATCTGCTATTATTGTGCAATTAGACTGGAACACTAGTATGTTAGAAGCCTTAGATACTATTCGATCCAATTTAGCGCAAGTGACCTTCCAACTACCGTCCACCGTCCAGCAGCCTGTTGTCGCGCGCATAGATCCCAATGATTTTCCTTTAATGGTAATCGGGGCCACTAGTGACGCCCTTGATGATCTGGAACTATCCGCGCTATTACGAAGAATAAGCCCTCAACTAGAGCAAATCCAAGGAGTCGCTGAAGTCGGTCTCCTTGGAGCCAAAGAAGCTGAGGTTCAAGTTCTATTTGCTCCAGATCGCTTAGACGAACTGGATCTTACGCCTACGCTCTTGGAACAATTGATTAGTTTCCAGAACATGATTATTCCCGGTGGGTCGATTAATGATCACGATAAGCGTTATAATCTACGTACTGGTTATCGGATTTCTGGAATAGATGAACTCCGTAATTTAATTATTGGACAAAAGTCAACAAACGGCGTTCTCAGTCTCGGCGGACTTATTCCTTCAATTATTCGCTTGTCTGATGTAGCTGAAGTTGAACAGATAATACGAGAACGTGCCGGTGTTACTAAACTCAATGGATCGGACACTGTACTAATACGAGTAATGCGACAGACAGGTGGTAACACCGTTCAAATCGCTTCTGATGTACATAAAGCATTAGCAGACTTAGCTAAGACCTATCCCCAATTGCAGTTTATTCCTATTGTTGATCAATCAGACTTTATTCTCCAATCCATTAAAAGCCTGGCTATCAATGGTATTTTCGGCGCGTTATTGGCCCTAATTGTGCTTTACGTCTTCTTGCGTAATCTTCATAGTCTGCTCGTTATAAGTTTCGCCATTCCTATTTCAATTATTGCCAGTTTTATCATGGTATATTTTGGAAATCTTACACTTAACATGATGACCTTAGGTGGACTAGCCTTGGGTGCAGGCATGCTCATTGACTCGTCAATCGTTGTGCTTGAAAATATTTATCGCCATCGAGTGGAAGGAAAAGATCCGGTTCTTGCTGCCGAATTTGGCAGCAAAGAAATTGCTTCTGCCATTATTGCGTCAACTACCACCACTCTGGCAGTTTTTTTACCTGTAGTCTATATGCAGAGTATTGCTGGAGAGATTTTTAAAGAATTAGGTTTAACCGTGTCCTTTTCGTTGCTAGCATCTTTGCTAGTGGCGTTGACTGTAGTCCCCATGCTCACGTCGAGAATCCTTACTACACAAGAATCGAAAACAGCTCATGGCTATGGGCCTTTATTTACCAAGTTAATAGCTTGGTATAGCCGTATGCTACAACGATGCCTTGACAAGAAACAAATCATTTTGGTGATTGTATTTATTGGTATGGTGATAGCAGCTAGTATTTATCCTTCCCTAGGTGAAGAATTTCTTCCCTCTATGGATGAAAATATTATAGGTATCCAGGCTATTCTGCCACACGGAGTTCCCTATGTGAGAACAAATGATATCTTGGCAGGTTTGGAAAAAGAGTTATTAAAAATTCCTGAAATAGAACGGATTAGTTTACAAGCAGGAGACCAAGGAGCTACTGATTTAATGTCTCAGTTCTATGCAGCTGATTTATACAGTGCGGATTTACAAATTGGGTTAATTCCCAAGAACCAACGTAATCGAACTAGCCAAGAGATATCTCAAGAAATCAGGCGAGTTGCCCTCCAAAATGATATTATCCGTGTAAACATTCTCGGCTCTTCGCTGTTTGGCTCCGTGGCCGGTGCATTGACACCCCAGCTACTTATCGAACTTCGTGGAGATGATAGAGACACGATTATGTCCATAAGCGATCACATAATAGATCAACTCCAGAAAAACCCAAATTATGGTCAGATCCAACACTCTGAGGGCCAAGGTTCTAACGACTTGTTCTTGCAAGTAGATCCAGCGCGTAGTATTTTAGGGGGGTTAACAGCAGGTCAAGTAGGACTCGCTGTACGCCAAGCTACCATGGGTATCAAGGCTACAGATGTGGTCATTGACGGAACTACCCTACCAGTCATGCTTCGTCCTAATAATAAGCCGAATTCTTTAGACGGATTATTACATTCTGACGTTGTCTCCCCCATACCTATCGATGGCTTTAGCAATAGACCGATACCCCTCGCACAAGTCACCAAAACACACATTCAGGCTGTGCCTCCATCTATTCAACGAACAGATCGACGCAGGGCTCT
>SKHL01000303.1 GCA_007116995.1 Limnochordia bacterium | reverse complement strand
TCTTGTGGATCATCTATGGATAGAAGAACTTTTTGTAACTTACAAGCCCCCTGTAACCCCTCTAAGATCCTAGCATAGAAGGGATCACGCAATCGTTTAGAAATCATCCCAAGGGTAACCGAAGGAGCTTGAGCAGGCTTTTTATGGGGCTGATAGTTTAGGTGATCAATGGCATCTAGCACGATTTGGCGTTTGTCAGGACTCACCTTTGAGCTGTCACTCAGCACTCTAGAAACAGTAGCTCGAGATACCTTGGCATAGGCTGCAACTTCTTCCATGGTTGGCTTCATATCACTGTGGCCAGGGAAACTGAAGGATTCCTTCGGTCTTGTGCCACATTCACCTGCCTTTCTAGAAAGTGGTATATCTTATTTTACCCTGGATTCAGAAGTATTGCAACTGTTCAGAACGTTTCTGAGCACGAAAATGAAAAAGCTAATAGAGATTTACCCCTACTAGCCAAAAGAAGGCACGCGATAAAATTATACCTTCACCTGTTCTCTAAATAGTCCAGTGAAATCTAGTGTAGCGAAGTAATCAGCCGGCGTTTCTCGACGTCGGATACACTCGGTCGCGCCATCTTCTCGTAACAGTATTTCTGCCGAACGAAGCTTTCCGTTGTAGTTATACCCCATAGCGTAACCATGGGCCCCTGTATCATGAATCACAATGAGATCGCCGATTTCGATTTTAGGCAGCATTCGATCAATAGCAAACTTATCATTATTCTCACATAAACCCCCAGTAACATCATACATACAATTACAGGGCCACGCTTCCTTACCCATCACTGTAATATGATGATACGCTCCATACATGGCAGGGCGCATCAAGTCTACTGCACATGCATCTAAGCCAATGTATTCCTTGTAGATATGCTTTTCGTGCATTGCCGTAGTAATCAGACAACCATAGGGACCTAGCATATACCGCCCAAGTTCAGTATAGATTGACACATCTCCCATACCAGCCGGAACAAGAACCTCCTCAAAAGCTTTACGCACCCCGTCTCCTATGGCCATGATGTCAGTCTCCTTTTGATCAGGATGGTAGGGAATACCAACCCCACCTGATAGATTAATGAAAGAGATATGAGCCCCTGTAGCTCGTTGCAGTTTCACCGCTGTTTGAAAAAGAATACGAGCTAAAACTGGATAGTACTCATTAGCAACAGTATTACTAGCTAAGAAAGCATGAATTCCAAAATACCGTGCTCCTTTACTCTTAAGTATTCTACATCCTGATTCTAATTGATCATAGGTAAACCCATATTTGGCTTCACCGGGTGTATCCATAATTTGGTTATCGATTTGAAAATCACCCCCCGGATTATACCGACAACTAATTGTCTCTGGAATCCCCGCTACTTCTTGCAGTGTTTCGATATCGGTAAAGTCATCGAGATTGATCGTTCCCCCGAGCTTGCTAGTAAGCTGATAATCTTCATGTGGGGTTACATTAGATGAAAACATGATATCATCGCCACGAAAGCCAAGAGTTTCAGCCATTAACAACTCAGTATAAGACGAACAATCGATTCCACAACCTTCTTCTTTCAGGATCTGGAGAATAGTCGGATTCGGTGTTGCTTTTACAGCAAAGTACTCTTTAAATCCAGGGTTCCATGCAAAAGCCTTCTTTAGTCGACGAGCATTTCTTCGAATTCCTGCTTCATCGTAAAGATGAAAAGGGGTGGGGTATGTTTGGACTATCTCTTTTAGCTTTTCTAGATCAACAAATGGTCTCTTAATCATAGTCACAATCTCCTCTCTTGCTTCAACTCAATAAGGTGAATTTCATTCCGTAACGACTCTTTAAAGAGATCCACTAGATTTGATTTAGCTGAGTAGAGACAGGTGGAGTTAATCCCAGCGGTGATGTCTCCCGTTAACACATTAGTGGAATCTACTATAAGCCGAATCTGATGGGGTGCAGTTTCTCCCACATAGGCTGTGGCACCCGCAAGCATAACAGGTTCATCGGTTATCAGTACTACCTTTAGATCCCGATCAATCGCATGCCGTAGTTCGGATATGATTAGCATCAGTACCGGTTTTGACACAGCCACATAGACTCGTTCTTTGCCCTGATCTATCATGTTTTTCATCTTATTGACGATATGCAGACGGCCCTTAATCGTTATGTATCCTTCGATCTCTCTACAAGTTTTCGGCATCTCACGAACCAAACCTGCTTTTATTCTTTCAATACGCCGAAGCTTATTGGTACAAAAATCCTCCGGATCCACTGAACAGTAGGTTGTAGCATCACCTTCGATCACATAGGCTGCACCCTTCTCTACTAAGCCTGCAAGGGAAGTGTATGCATTAGACCGGGATATTCCGGTGAGCTTCGCAACCTCATATCCAGTCACCTCACCTTCTGTGCATAAGGTGGTGTATATCGTAGCTTCTTGTCTGGTCAAACCTAGCTCAGTCAGGAAATCAACAATTCTACTCATGGTTTGGTCTCCTAGTCATATGGAATACCGCTTGATTAGTGTTCCTTTTAAGTACTACTATACACTAATATGTTGATGCTGTCTAGAGGGATGTAAAAACTTGAATAACGTCGAGACGTCAGAGAGCTGATGCATCAATAGCATCAGCTCTCTTGTTCACATATTTGTCTTGTGCTATGAACTGTCCTACCTAGCTATGAGGCTACTAGCCTGAGAACAAATATCCAAGACACCTTGGATCATCGGTTGGTTTGACACATAGTCAACAGTCTTACGAACCATCTCTGTGCAGTTAGACGGCGCAGCAGCTGTAGAGGCAGCTTGTAAGATTTCTAAGTCGTTATCCGCATCTCCGATACTGAGAATCTGAGAAAAATCAACCTGCTCTATCTCAGCCCAAAAACGTAAACCGGCGGCCTTATTTACTCCATGGGGTAAAACTTCAATAGAGCGGCTAGAGTTTACTACAACCACAGGAGCATTACGCAATTCTTCCTTTATCGTAGTGCATAAATCCTCTAGCATGGTTTTGTCCGAGGAGTTAACACTAAACATGATGTCCTTACCTAGTTCTATCACCACATCAGTTCCAGCAATTAGCTTTTCTAACACCCCTTGGATTCTAGCGCGTTCCTGTAGGAACTCCTTGGGAACCGCTGGATGAATAATGCCTTTCTTGCTCAAAGGATGGAACAGTAGCGCTCCATTCTCACAAATACAATACTGATTGATCATCAGCTGCCTGGCTAATGCCTCCAAAAATGTGGCTGGACGACCAGAACAAAGGGTAAATCCAAATTCCTCTGTGCCTATATCCTTAGCCAATTGGCTGAGCCCAGAAAAGTCCCAAGCGCTACCACGACCCGGCACCAAACATCCATCTACATCACAAATAATTCTTGGTTTACTATCTGCCAGCTTCAAAACCTCTTCCACATCCTATTCTCGAATTCTATCTCAATTCCATTGAGTGAATCACACTATTCTAATAGCGTACCTTCTCTTGAATACTTAAGCACTAGAAGAAGGAGCTCTATATTTTCGGTAACTTTATATCCGCATGATATTTCTGTAGATGCTTTACTACATCTCGTTTCCGATCCGCTTCTCGATAGGCTTCAATCCCTTTCACACTAGCTGTTGCTGCGGCTAGTGTCGTTAAGTATGGTATCTTGTGTTTAATTGCAGCTTTACGGATATAGGAGTCATCAACCTGGCTACTCTTTCCAATGGGAGTATTAATCACCAGTTGAATCTCCTTGTTCATAATCGCATCAACAATATTCGGTCTTCCATCATTAATCTTCTTAATGGGGACAGATGCAATCCCATTATACTTTAAGTACTGACTGGTCCCTTCCGTTGCACGAATTTCAAACCCTAGTTTGGCAAAATTGCTAGCGATATCCAGCACAGCAGCTTTATCCCCATCTGATACACTAATCAAAACAGTTCCGGAAATGGGCAAGGGTGCCTGGGTGGCTTCTTGGGCTTTAAAGAAAGCCAGTCCGAAAGAGTTCGCTATGCCTAATACTTCCCCAGTAGAGCGCATTTCTGGTCCTAGAAGGGGATCTACCTCGGGAAACATATTGAATGGGAAAACAGCTTCTTTCACTCCGTAATGATGAATCATGCCCGAGTGAAGCGTGGGAATAATAGACTCACTCCCTGTTTCTGCCCCCATTATAATCTCGGTAGCAATGCGAGCCATCTGGATATTACAGATCTTTGAAACTAAGGGAACAGTCCGAGACGCCCTTGGATTGGCTTCTAGTACATATACCTGGTTATTAGCGATGGCATATTGGATATTCATTAACCCAATTACTCCTAATTCATTCGCTATCCTCTTGGTATATTGATTAATCGTAGCCAGGCTTTCCTCTGTAATACTAATTGTTGGGATCACGCAGGCCGAGTCACCGGAATGAATGCCAGCTAGTTCAATATGTTCCATCACTGCAGGAACAAAAGAATTCGTACCATCAGAAATAGCATCGGCTTCCGCTTCAATGGCGTTTACCAGGAACTTATCGATCAATATAGGCTTATCGGGAGTCACGTCGACAGCTGCTGCCATATATTGGTTGAGCATCTCTTGATCATAGACAACTTCCATCCCTCGTCCACCTAGAACGTAGGATGGCCGGACCATCAAAGGATATCCAATTCTATCTGCAATCACCAAGGCTTCCTCAGGGTTGCTAGCCATCCCCGATTCTGGCATGGGTATCGCTAGTTTTTCCATGGTTTGTCTAAACATATCCCGATCTTCAGCCAGATCGATTGTCTCAAGAGCTGTTCCGAGAATGCGAACTCCTTCTTTGGCCAGATCATTGGCGATATTTAACGGCGTTTGACCACCAAACTGCACAATGGCCCCAATGGGCTTTTCTTTCCGGTATATACTAAGAACATCCTCCACAGTTAAAGGTTCGAAATAGAGCTTATCCGATGTATCGTAATCAGTGGAAACAGTTTCGGGATTACAGTTAACCATGATAGTCTCATATCCTAAATCCCGCAAGGCCAAGGCGGCATGCACACAGCAATAATCAAACTCAATGCCCTGTCCGATTCGGTTTGGACCACCGCCTAATATCATCACTTTTTGTTTGTTACTAACCCTTGTCTGATCTTCGCCATTATATGTTGAGAAGTAATAGGCCGCGTCTTCCACGCCACTTACAGGTACAGGCTCCCATTCTTCCAGGATACCCAGGCTAATTCGATGATCTCGAATTGCTTTCTCTGAGAGATTAAGCAGTTTGGCTAGGTACCTATCGGCAAAACCGTCTTTTTTGGCCTTAATCAACAGATCATCGGGTAGAGCACAGCTCTTATGTTGAAGGAGTTCCTCCTCAAGTAGAACTAATTCTAGCATCTGCTCAATAAACCACTGCTTAATATGGGTTAGCTGATGTAACTCCTCGACAGAGGCCCCTTTACGAAGAGCTTCATACATGATAAATTGGCGTTCACTAGAAGGTTCAATGAGCATTTTTCGTAATTCGGGTAACGTTTTCTGATTGAAATTTTTAGCGAAGCCTAATCCATACCGCCCAATCTCCAGGGATCGAATAGCTTTTTGA
>SKHL01000318.1 GCA_007116995.1 Limnochordia bacterium | reverse complement strand
TAACGCGGATAAAGCTTGGCGGGATCAGGTGGTAGCAAGATCCCGCCAAATAGGGGATTTAGCGCAACAGGAGGGTATTATGGTAGCCTATGAGTATCACCGAGGTACTCTTACCGATACTCCGGAATCAGCTAGAGAACTGCTGCAAGCAGTAGATCATCCTAATATATACTCCTATTGGCAACCGCTATTTTCACATCAGCCGGAGACTCGTTTAGGGTCGTTACAGGATATTATGCCCTGGCTGTCACATCTTCATGTTTATCAGTGGGATGAGAAACGGGAGCGCTATGCTCTAATAGACGGTTGGGATGTTTGGCAGAGTTATTTAGGAGAAGTAGCGAAGTTGCCAGGAGATCGCTATGCTAGCTTAGAATTTGTAAAAAATGATGATCCAGACCAATTTCTAGCTGATGCGAAAACGTTACATGATCTCTTAGCCTCCATCAAGAGATAATGTTAACACTAGGGAGTCTTTCTAAAAAGCGAAGCATACTGCTCATAGCCTTCTTTTTCAAGGTTCTCTTTTGGGATAAAGTGTAGAGAAGCAGAATTGATACAATACCGTAGCCCACCTCGGTCTTTAGGTCCATCGGAGAATATATGTCCAAGATGGGAGTCTGCTGTTTTGCTGCGCACTTCTGTGCGTATCATATGGTGACTCGTATCTTGGTGTTCGACGATTTCTTGTTTTTCCAGAGGTTTGGTAAAGCTTGGCCAACCGCAACCCGAGTCAAACTTATCTAATGAGCTAAAGAGAGGTTTGCCCGATACGATATCCACATAAATACCCTCAGCCTTGTGATCCCAATATTCGTTATGGAAGGGCGGTTCTGTGCCATTTTTCTGGGTGACTTCATATTGAAGCGGGGTGAAATTGTTTCTCTTTTTATTTGATGATTCTTTCGCCATGTAATTCACTCCTTGTTTTGTTTTCCAAGATAAACTCGGGTTTTATCTAACAGAGCTTCCGTCTGATTGATCAATGGGTCATCGATGACCTCTGCTAATAGATAGTTGAGAATCTCCCCAATTAGAGGACTGGGACTTAAGCCAAAGTGCTCCAAGAGATCCTGGCCATTAATAGCTAAATCTGTAATGCTGAATCCATGCTCCACTGCGAGTACCTCTTCAATGCGGGTCTGCATTTGTTGATAGTATTGCCAAACCTGGGTAGGATTGTGCTTCATGGCTAGCACATCCGCTTTGCGCAGTTCAATCAGATCCAAAATGTTCTCTTCACCCACCTTAGCGATAAATCGGCGAATTGCCCGGTCGGTTGAGTGGGGATGGATAGGAAACATATGGTATTCGATCAGATTGGAGACTCGCTTGATTAGAGCTTTACTACAGCACATGCGTCGTAAGCATGTGCGGGCTAGCTCTGCACCTAAGGTGTCATGGGTATAAAAATGAATTCCTCCATCGTCCTCAAATACAGTCTCCGGTTTGCCTATATCATGAAGCAAAGCAGCCAAGCGCAAGTGCAGGATGGGTTGGATAGCTTGGGCTGTCTGAATTTGATGGCCTAACACATCGAACTGGTGTCGATTTCCCTGATATACAGATGCTCCCTTGGCTAGTTCGGGTAGGATGTATTCGAGCATTCCACTGGTATAGAGGAGTTGGAGAGCAGCGACGATTTCGTTGCCGAGAATTAGTTTACGAAATTCCTCCCCGATCCGCTCCCAGGCTACGTTTTTCAGTAGGCTAGGCTCTAGGCCAGCAATCGCTGCTGGATCCGGCTTAAACCCTAATGTAGCGTAAAATCGAACTAGGCGTAGCATGCGCAGGGCATCTTCGTTGAAACGGTCCTTTGCTAGCCCTACTGTGCGAAGACGACGTTTTCTTATATCCTTGATACCTCGATGGGGATCCACATAGTTCTGGCTAATCGGATCATAGGCGATCGCGTTAATGGTAAAATCTCGTCGCTTTAGATCTAACACGATATCGTTGGTATAGATTACTTGATCTGGTCGCCGCCCATCGGAGTAATTCGCATCTTGACGCATGGTCGTAATTTCGACAAGGTAATCGCCTTGTCTCACGGTGATAGTACCAAAGGTCTTCCCCGTAGGAATTGTGCGCTGAAAAAGCTGCTCAACCTCTACGGGGAGAGCATCGGTAGTGATATCCCAATCAAGGGGTATCTGGGATCGCAATACATCGCGAATAGCTCCGCCGACGATATAGGATTGGTACCCATGCTGATGGAGTTGGTGGCAGAGATCCCAGATTGCTTGGGGCAGGGGAATAGATTTAGGGCGAATTAACATATCACACCTCTTCCAAAACAGGATGAGATTACTAAGTTCTAAGCAGGATTCTATGCTTTGCTGAAGAAAGAGAGTATCATCATAGTAAACGGAGAAAGGTGGAATCCTAGATGCAAACAACCATATTAGGTCGGACTAATCTAACTGTGAGTCGAACGGCCTTTGGCGCTCTTCCCATTCAACGGGTAAGTTTCGATCAAGCTAACACTCTGTTACGCAAAGCCTATAATCATGGGATCAATTTTTTCGATACAGCCCGAGGTTATTCGGATAGTGAAGAAAAAATTGGAGAAGCCCTAGCAGATGTACGACCGCAGATTATTATTGCCACAAAAAGTGGTGCCCAGACTAGTCAGGCCTTACTAGAGCAGGTGAGGACAAGTCTAAAAAAACTAAAAACCGATTATATCGATATTCTACAGCTTCATAATCCCTCTTGGGTGCCGAAACCCGGTGGTGACGATGGACTTTATCATACTCTTTTGGATTTACAGCAAAAAGGTGTAATTCTTCATATCGGGTTGACTAGTCACCGTTTGCAATTAGCTTTTGAAGCCGTACAATCAGGGTTATATGAGACGGTACAATTTCCGCTAAGCTCCTTATCGTCAGAACAGGATTTAGAACTAGTTCATGCTTGCAAAACCCATAATGTAGGGCTGATCGCAATGAAGGCAATGTCAGGCGGTTTGCTTACAAATGCGAGTACCACGTTTGCATTTTTACGGCAGTATGAAAACGTGGTGCCTATCTGGGGTATCCAGCGAGAAGCAGAGCTAGATCAATTTCTGGCTTTAGAAGCAGATCCGCCTGAGTTGGACCAGCAGATGTGGGACGAGATTAACAAGGATAGAGCAACGTTAGCCGGTTCTTTCTGTCGTGGTTGCGGATATTGCCTACCGTGTCCGGCCAATATCCCTATCAATATGGCTGCACGAATGTCTCTGCTGCTAACTCGGACCCCTATGGATAATTTTCTCAGTGCGAGCTGGCAAGAGCAGATGGAGCGAATCACTAACTGCAGCCATTGTGGGAACTGTAAGGCCAATTGTCCCTATGAATTAGACACACCGCAGTTATTGCAAAAGGAGTTAACGTTCTATCGCGATTTTGCGTCCAAGCAAGCATAATACCCCTGGAGGGACCATATGTTTCTCTTGCCCGGCTTGTTGGGGCCTTCTGCTAATTTTCGTAAACTGTCCATTTTCTTTGTCTCTTCTTTTTTCCGCTGAACCGCGAAAGTAGATACAATACGATGAGAGCGTGTTATAATCATATTCTCATTTAATGTCTGTTTCTTATAGTATTCGGGTAGATATCTTGGAAGTCCTTGGTATAACAAACGATTTTCCTACCTATCTTGTGCATTCAGTGGCACGTGTAAACACCCACAAGCGACAAAATCTGACCTATACTTTCTGGGATGAAAATAGTAAAAGGCATACCCCAATGCAACTGCTGGAATTGGGGTATGCCTTTGGTCTAGCTAGCTACTTCTAGCATTTGTTTGCTTTGATAATCGAGGGTTTGTACATTTACTACTTCATATCGGTTTCCATCAACATCCTTAACGACCAGGTGGCCTTGACTTACATAGCGTACGTTTTCCCGACCCCGTACATCGAAGGTGTGCTGACCCTTTTCTGTTTCTACATCCCAGGTTCGGGTGCCGAATCGTTCCTCGATATGGTTTATCTTAGTAATTTGAGGGAGAAAATAAACACGGTTTAACTCATGTTCCACGGTTTTTATCGAGGCGGCATCTAGTTGATCGATGTCGCTGATAATTCCAATTTCCTTCTTATCTTGGTCATACAAACGTAAGAATCTTCGCTTCATGGTTAAGGGAAACATCAGGCTCATATTCACATTGTGTAAGGTGGTATTTTGCTTTAGAAAATCTACACAGACCCGTTGTTTCTCACTAAGATATATCTGTACATTATCGGGATTTAGTAAGTCAATTTCTTGCGCCGCTTCTGACATAGGCATCAAATATACACTCCTCTCTTCTAAACAATGGCTCGTTTGGCCATCTCTGATTGCATTTCAACTAATTTGCTAAACACACCATCATTAGAGAGTAACTCTTCATGGGTACCTACCTCTACTACCTGGCCTTCGTCCATTACTACAATGCGGTCGGCATTTTTTAATGTAGAAAGGCGGTGGGCAATAGCGATAGTAGTTCGATTCTTAACCAGGCGATCTATCGCTTCTTGGATCAGGCTTTCCGTTTCCGTATCCACAGCTGAGGTAGCCTCATCTAAGATTAAAACCCTGGGATCCCGTAGAATAGCTCGTGCAATACTAAGCCGTTGCTTCTGGCCACCGGATAACCCGGTTCCCCGTTCACCAAGGCGTGTGTCATAGGCTTCGGGCAACTCAGAAATAAAGGTATGTGCATTGGCCATTTTCGCAGACCAGATGATCTCCTCTAAGCTGGCATCGGGACGACCATAGGCAATGTTTTTCGCAATAGTTGCGTGAAATAAAAATGGCTCTTGTAACACGACAGCGATTTGATCCCGCAAGGAGGCAACCTGGAGCTGGTTAATGGGGACACCATCAATGGTAATGGATCCTTTAGAGACATCATAGAATCGGCATAATAGGTTGATTAATGTGGTTTTCCCTGCACCGCTACTACCCACAAGCCCGATCATTTCGCCCGGTTTAATCGTAAGTGTCACGTCTTTTAAAATAGGTTCATCCACCTCGTATCCAAAGGTAACACGGTCAAAGACGACTTCACCTTTCATGTTATCTAGCACGATAGACTGAGCATCATCCTGAATATCCGGTGGTGTATCGATAATCTCAAAAATTCGTTCTGCCGAAGTGGCTGCTTGTTGTAGCTGACCCGTAAGTTGGCTAAGGGATTGAATGGGACCATATAGACGCCCTATATAGCCATTAAATAGTACAAATTCTCCTAAAGTTAAGGTTCCCGCAGCTCCAATGGGCAAATCCAAACCACGGATCACCATAGTTCCACCAAACCACCAGATTAGAACAGCACCGATCGCGGTTGTAAATCCAATAATAGGGTAGGCTTTCCTCGATAGCCCCGCAGCTAGCATGTGGCTATCATAGAGCCCTTGTTGTTTCTCTACAAACCGGGATACTTCATCCTCTTCCCGACCAAAGGCTTTTACCACCTTAATGCCGGGGAGGGTATCACCTAAAATAGCGTTTAACTCGGCACCACGTCGACGGACTAAGTGCCAGATACGGCGCAGTTTTCGATTGACATAGCGACTACCGAAAAAGATAAACGGTACAGGACTCAAGGCAAGTAACCCTAAG
>SKHL01000038.1 GCA_007116995.1 Limnochordia bacterium | reverse complement strand
TAAGCATATAGCCAATAGGATGTAGCGATGATAGGGATAGGTTAATACTATGACTAAGGCAGAGAGCCGATGATTGCTGAAAATCGGATAGTCAGGTTTAACAGTCCAACCCTTGAGCTGAGAAGAGGTTCGTTTGAAAACTTCTCCGGGAGAGCCCGATATAGCTTAACTAAGAGGATCACATGATCAATTAGGGTGGCAACGCGGGTTAACTTCTCGTCCCTGGAATTTTTCCAGAGACTAGGAGTTTTTTTACTATCAAATTTAGGAGGGATTATCATGTTAGATTTGAAGTTTATTCGCCAGAACCCAGAGACCATACGGGAAATGCTAAAGAGCCGAGGTGAGGAAGGTCCCCTAGATGAGTTGTTAGATCTTGATGAACAACGGCGCTCTATTCTAGTTGAGGTAGAACAGCTAAAAGCTCGTCGTAATGAAGTGTCTGAGCAAGTGGCCAAGCTCAAGCGGGAGAAGAAGGATGCCGACGATATTATTACAGAAATGAAGGGTGTATCCCAGACTATTAAGGACTATGATGAGCAGCTACGGGTGATTGATGAGCAGTTGTTAGATAGGCAATTACGGCTACCAAATATGCCCCATTCATCGGTACCAGTTGGTACAAGTGATGAGGATAACGTGGAATTGCGCCAAGAGGGTCAGATACCCGAATTTCGCTTTGAGGTAGTTCCCCATTGGGATCTAGGAGTGAATTTGGACATCATCGATTTTGAGCGTGCCGGCAAGGTTACAGGGTCTCGCTTTTACTTTCTTAAAGGCCAAGGGGCTTGCCTAGAACGGGCACTAATTAACTTTATGCTTGATTTGCATACTGGGGCGCATGGTTATACTGAGATATTTGCACCGTTTTTAGTGAACAAAGAGAGCGCACTTGGAACAGGTCAACTACCTAAGTTTGGTGAGGATATGTTTAAAGTAGAGGGCCAAGACTATTACTTAATTCCCACCGCTGAGGTGCCGGTAACGAACTTGTATCGAGACGAGATTCTAGATGGAAGCCTGCTACCTCTTAACCATGTAGCCTATACCGCCTGTTTTCGATCGGAGGCGGGAGCCCATGGACGAGATACCCGTGGTGTTATCCGGGTACATCAGTTCAACAAGGTGGAATTAGTGAGATTTGTAGAGCCAGATAATTCTTATCAGGAATTAGATACGCTTGTGCGTCATGCGGAGGTAGTTCTGCAAAAGCTAGGATTAGCTTATCGAGTTAGCCAAATGTGTACTGCTGACTTAGGATTTACGGCCGCCAAGAAGCTAGATTTAGAGGTTTGGATGCCTAGTTACGGCAAGTATGTGGAAATATCGTCTTGTAGTAACTTTGAATCGTTCCAGGCTAGACGGGCCAATATTCGCTTTCGACGAGAACAGGGAGCGAAGCCGGAGTTTGTGCATACATTAAATGGGTCCGGTGTTGCCATAGGACGTTGCCTAGCTGCTGTGCTAGAGAACTATCAACAAGCTGACGGAACGATAATTGTGCCTGAAGTCTTACGACCCTATATGAGTGGGGTAAAACGGATCGAGTAGACTCCCCGAGGCTCACCTGGGCTCTTTCGGAGAAGCTTAAATAATTGGGTCAAAAAACAGCTTGTTATATTGCTTAAATTGAGGTATAATAACTAGTGTTTGGAAGGGTGCCAGAGTGGACGATTGGAGCGGTCTTGAAAACCGTCGAGGGTTCATAGCCCTCCGTGGGTTCAAATCCCACCCCTTCCGCCATAAAGTACGACGAATTGGACCCTATTCAGGAAAGTACCTGTTACTTTTGGAATAGGGTTTTTCTATAAAGGAGTAAAAATGAAAATAAGAAAAGGGGATTTAATAATTTTTGTCGTATTGGTAATTATAGGGATAGTAGCGCTTGGGTACAATGTATTTTTTGTGTCAAGACAGGTTGTGGGTAACACCGTTCAAGTGGAAGTGGATGGCATGGTCATCGAGGAATACATTCTCGGACAACAACAGGAATCGGTACGCATTGAGACCAATGGGGGGTATAACATTATTGGATTTGATGAAGATAGTGTTCAGGTAGAAGTAGCTAACTGCCCTGATCAGATATGTGTACATTTTGGATGGGTAAAGCGAGCTGGTCAGACAATTATCTGTCTACCACACCGATTGATCGTTCGAGTTGTTGATAAAGGACCAGATTCAGAACTAGACGGAGTTACATTCTAACGCAGGGTAATGAAACTTAACCTAAGTTGACTAATTTCTCTAATAGATTTTTGATAAAACGCAAAGGTGGGGTGATAAAATGAAACAACGTGTTCTTATTGTTGACGATGAAGTTCCAATTCAGGAGCTAATTCGATTTAATCTGGAACAAGCAGGGTATGAAGTGGAAGTTGCTGGTGATGGGATAAGTGCAGTTGAGAGATTCGAAGCGAACAAGCCCGATCTAGTAGTGTTAGATTTAATGTTACCAGGTAAGGATGGATATGATGTTTGTAAGAGCATCCGTAAAGTAAGTAATACTCCAATTATCATGCTAACGGCTAAAGAGAGTGAACTAGAACGGGTATTAGGCTTAGAGTTAGGAGCCGATGATTACCTAACCAAACCTTTTAGTCCACTGGAATTAGTGGCTCGGATCAAGGCAGTGTTACGCCGTTCTGTGGCAATTGATGATGAAGAAATTGATGAGTTTGAGGTTGGACAAATTGCTATGCGGGTGGAAACGCGCGAGGTAAGAGTTAAAGGTGACTTAGTGGAGTTAACGAGGAAAGAGTTTGATTTGTTGCATGTATTTATGCTTAATGTGGGCAAGGTATTAACTAGAGAGTTCTTATTACAGAAAGTCTGGGGTTATGAGTACGAAGGAGAAACACGTACTGTGGATGTACATATCCGTCATCTCCGTCGTAAACTTGGACCGGAGGGGGAAGACAGGATCGAAACGATCCACGGTGTGGGCTATAAGATAAGGGGGAATTAGCTTGCACAAACCTTTACTGCTTAAACTTACAACTTTAGTACTAGTGGTAACCCTACTTTCTATGGGGGTTACCACCTTTTTTATCACTATGTTCGCTACAGAGGCCTTTCAAGCTAAACTGCAAGCGGATCTAACGAGTGACGCAAAGCTGGTATCTTTTTGGATTCTTGACACAGGTATTATCGATATTCGAGAGAAAGTAGAGAAACTCGGTAGAGATACCGGGAGAAGATTTACTTTGATAAATATGGATGGGTATGTCATTGCCGATTCCCATCATGATTTCGAACGGATGGAAAATCATAGACTAAGACCAGAATTTAGTCAAGCATTAGCCGGGAATCTAGGGACAGATCAGCGCATTAGTGAGACTACTGGTGAAGAGCTAATCTATGTGGCATTACCACTGTCTAATCAAGGGGCTATTCGCGTAGCTGCTTCTAGTATTGCTATTGCAGATGCGCTAGAGGAGCTTTACCGTGGAGCGCTCTTATTAACCCTTTTGATTAGCTTATTGGCTTTAGGTGTAGTTTTCTTAATTAATCGCAATATCACGGATCCGCTCAATGATTTGCTTATAGTTACTAAACGGTTACAGAATGGAGAGTTTGGGCGCCGTGTGTTAGTGCGTAGTCACGATGAAATTGGCCAATTAGGACGAGCGTTTAACGAGCTGTCTATGACTTTAGAGAAAATGTTTGATACGATTCATGATCGTGAGAGTAAACTCAATGCCGTGTTAACTAGTATGGAAGATGGGGTGCTCGCAGTTAATACCTACCGGAGAGTCATCTTGGCTAATCGGGCGGTTGCTGATTTAATCGGTGAAGATGAAGAGGCTCTAATTGATAAGGACCAAGCAGAAGTGATTAGAAGCTTCGAACTTTCCGAGATTATTACGGATACGATGAATAGGGAGAAGTCCATTAACGCTGAGATTAAGCTTTATCCCGGGAGTGAGCGCACGATTGCTGTTAGTAGTAGCCCACTAGAAGGCGATGAAGGGATGACTATCGGGGTTGTATCCGTCCTGCGTGATATAACGGAATTGCGGCGTTTAGAGCAGATGCAAAACGAGTTTGTCGCTAATGTGTCCCATGAACTTCGGACTCCTTTAACTAGCATCAAGGGATTTGTAGAGACTATTCTCAACGGAAAGACGTATGACTCTGCTTTAGTTGAGCGGTTTTTAAGAATTGTAAGTGGTGAAACAGATCGAATGATAACCTTGATTAATGATCTACTAGATTTATCCCGAATTGAGAGCGGGAAACAGCCCATAAATATGGGATCTGTAAATATTCTACAGATATTTACAGATACTATAACTATGCTCCAGACCAAGGCTGACCAAAAAGAGATTAAGATTGATAACTGCTTACGTAAGATCATGGTCTTAGGTGATGCAAAGCTACTACGTCAGGTCGCTATTAATATAGTGGATAACGCGATTAAGTATACAAAGCCTGGTGGACGGGTATGGATAGAAGCAAAAGAATCTACCAACAAAGTAAAAATCAGTATTTGTGACACCGGAGTCGGTATTCCTAGCGATCAAACCAACCGCATTTTTGAACGCTTTTACCGAGTAGATAAAGGTCGTTCGAGAAGTATGGGTGGAACAGGCTTAGGACTATCTATCGTTAAACATATTATTGATAAGCATAAAGGGAAAATTTCTGCCGAGAGTCAAATAGGCAAGGGAACTACAGTAAAAATCACCTTACGCTTAGCCAAGTAGAGTAAGCAGAAAACAGGAGAAAATCAAGCAGAATTAGAAGCGGAAAATTATTGACACGCCTGTGTATCTATGGTAAACTATGATTTGTCAGTAAGATAAGGGGAAGGGTGCTTGAGTGGCCGAAAAGAGCCGCCTGCTAAGCGGTTGAGGGCTTAACTGCCCTCCGAGGGTTCAAATCCCTCCCCTTCCGCCATTGAATATGCGCCCGTAGCTCAGCTGGATAGAGTGTTTGACTACGAATCAAAAGGTCACAGGTTCGAATCCTGTCGGGCGCGCCATTTACTTACCAGCTAAAAGCCACAATGATGTGGCTTTTTTTGTTGTCCAGAATACCCAATAAAGACAAATGGTCACATTTTGGTCACATACTATATGACACACACTGATACTAGCTAACCAATGACAATAAATGTATGACCGATACTAGCGTGTTTCTTAGTATCTAAAACATATTTGTTGAGTTACTGGTAAAGCTAGTAAAGACAAGATTATGTGTAAGGGATGTGCGCTATGCAAAGTCAAACCCAAGGATGCTGCTAGTAACTTATCTTATATGTTTGCTCATGCGGTGTATGGTGTTGTGGCCACCGCAATCATTGCAAAAGTGGGTGACCCCATGTTATTTGATGCTAAGTCAGTTAATGATTATCTTGAACCAACAGAGCTAACCACTGAACAAAAGAGTCATCTAGCACAGAAGCATCAAGAACAGTGGCAGGCATCTCGCGCTGAGGATAACGGTCTAATTAGGAGACACTAAATGCTCATATTTTGGTCTAGTGGAACATACTCTGCTAGCACCTGATACGGCAAGTCCCCCAGTGAACTGCCTGTGTCCTCTTTAGTCGCTCAGATCATGATAGTTACGACATCCATGGATATTAGTCTTGAGACTCTAT
>SKHL01000311.1 GCA_007116995.1 Limnochordia bacterium | reverse complement strand
TGAATAAGCAAACCTGACTGATGGCGCGCGGAGTGAGGTGAAAGCTTCACGCTCCGTGCTAGATTGGGGAAAAGGGGTCCCTAACGATAGAGTCGAGGGATACCCTTACCTATAATCACCGGTGAAAGCCTTTGGTGGTGGGTGTTTAGAGGGTTTGATGGATTTGGCGGTTTGGTCGAAATGTCGATTATTTGGTCATAGGAAACATATTCGGTAATGGGGAACATATTGGGCAGGGGTTTGTGGGCTAGAGAGAATGCTGGAGTTATTCCGGCATAACCCAATTCTCGAAGTAGATGATGGGACGGCTGGCTTGAGCCAAGGGCACATACAAGAACAGTACTTCGGAGTACATAAAGCTGGAGAAATATCCCGCCATAGACGTCGTTTATGCGGTAGTATGCGCCATCAAAAGTAGAGAACGTAACATCGTGTGGGGAAATGAGAAGTAAGGTTTAGAAGACAAGATAAGTAGTTAGAGAATTATATACGATTGAAAAGTACCAATTTCTGCCTAAGAATTTCTGTTGACGTGTAACGACATATACGTTACAATGTTATCAGAAGGAGATGATTAGTATGGAAAAAAATGCGACGCTAAATTTAAGAGTTAATCCTGATGTAAAAAAAAGAGCTGAGAAAGTCCTTTCACAACTCGGCATGCCTATGTCTACAGCAATAGATATTTATCTGAACCAGATCGCTATGACCGGCGGAATACCTTTTGCTGTAACACTACCTAAAGCGCCGATGTCCGTAAACGCTGATTTGATGACAAATGATGATATTCATGCCAAGTTAAAGGAAGGGTACAGCGATATCGAGAAAGGTAATGTACATGATGCAGCTACTGCCTTTCAGACATTTCGGGAGACACACACATGAAGCAGTATAGGATTCAGATCACTGACAAAGCGCTTTCCGATATCGGAGAAATCTATAATTATATCGCCGAGCAGCTACAGGCACCCGAAGCGGCAATGGGACAGTATAACAGAATAGCTGACGCAATTGAAACTCTTGATATATTTCCGGAACGTGTGAAATTGATGGAGACAGAAGAAGAACGTGAGTTGGAACTCAGGCGGATGGCTGTTGATAACTTTTCTGTATTCTTCCATATCCGAGACGAGAGAGTAATCATTACAAATGTTTTGTACAGTGCCAGCGATATCGCCAAGCGGTTACGTGATTCCTAAAGGCTACAAGCATAGGATGTCCAACTGCTCATCGAAGGTTTAGTTGATCGCCGTTACGCATTTCAAGCCTCTAGTAGGGTATAAAATGACCCACCATGGTACGCATTGTTAAGAGGCGTGGTGGGTACTGTTGCTATTATAATACCCCAAAATGTAGGGATGTCAAACGACGAATTTGGCGAGTTTGCTGAGCAAGCCACCAAGGTCGAGGTCAACGCGCTTGAATGGAGGTGACAGGTGGTTAGGCATCACCGAAACTCCCATTGATTTAGTTAGTGGACCAGACCCTGACAATTGTTACTCCCACCAACCAACTCTCCCAGGCAGGATAATACCCTAATTAGGGCGAATTCATTTAGCAGTATTGGCGATCTGAAGGTAGGTCGCTTTTGTGGTCTTTAGGATTGTCGAAATGCCTGTTGATATGCTTAGGAGACGGTCATCTGTGATGGACGATAGCCCGAAGGTCGACCACAAAAATGGTGACCTTCCTCACGGAAAACGGTATTGACCCCGAGAAGGGGTTTGGAATGATGATTGTGGAGAAGAATAGGATTTCTACACAAAAAGAACCCTCCCGTTTCTCTGTGGTCGGATAGCGGTGGTCATCATCCTAATTGGTGCCCTGATGGGGAGCATGTAATGATGAACTTGAATGTAGAAGGGACCATGCGCCTGGTTAAGGCTAAGTATGACGGTACAGGATTCCAGATTATGAGTGATCAGCTGTTAGGCTCCGGACACCCAACGTTACATCCGAGAAAAAACGTTGTTGTAACTGACTCGTACCTTAAGGAACCATGTGCTTACGGTGATGGAACAACACCTATACGACTATTATGTCTAGACGATCAGACAGAACAGGCCTTGGTGCGCATAAGGACCAGACTAACATTTGCTGACAGTGAGAATCTGCTGCGGGTTGACCCCCATCCAGCCTGGGATAGAACATTTAGGTACGTTGTCTTTAACGGCTGTCCCACGGGAGAGAGGCAAGTTTTTATTGCGGACTTGCAGGCTTTGTTGTAAGGTTTGTCATCGGCCTAGCATGAGCAATAATGAGTACGCGGTGCGCCCCTGGCATGCTCCCCGAGAAGTGCGCGCCCATTCGAGTATTGTCCAGACTATCAGCGGTATGGGAACAACATGCAGGAGTATCTCAGACTATATTACGCGATAATTTCGCAAGTGGATCACGGAGTAGGCAGAGTCCTTGCTACACTCGAGGAGCTCGGTATTCGAGAGGACATGGCCATTGTCTTCACATCCGACCACGGAGACATGCAAGGAAGTCATGGCCACACGGGTAAGCAATTGCCCTATGAGAAGTCCTGCGGGATACCTCTTATTGTTTCCGTTCCTGAAGGTCGCAAAAATCACCACTGCGACTGCTTGATCTCAGGGATTGATTTGTACCCTACTATCTTAGATATGGTCAGCATTCCACAGAAGGATCATTTACAGGGTAAGAGTTTTGCCGACTATATATTCGGCCGTGAGGACACTTGTGAAAACACAGTATTTGCCGAGAATATGGGCAAGACTGCCTGGAAGATGGTAAGACATGGAGATTATAAGTTAGCGATCGACAGCGATACGCAAGAACCTACGGTGTTGTTTAACGTCAAAGACGATCCTCTAGAGCTCCACAATCTAGTTGGCGATCCAGCCCATCAGAAGCGTGGAGAACAGTTATGCAAAATGATTAGAGACGTGTTTGTTGTATAGGCGGGACTGGCCCCCGCACTTCGCACTTTTATTTCGCACTTTGGCTAACTTACGATTTGCATCACGGCGGTTGCCAATCCCAAAGTCGTTCTGGTTTGTAGTTTATAGTACTGATATCTTTCAATATACTCGGCGACACTGTGGCAAATATCTGTGACATACCGCAGGTCCACAGATCCTTTGGGCGCGGGTGGTTGGGGTCATAGGTTGCGGTGGGTAGCTTATGACTATAGGCCCCGGAACAGTGGATTGGGCTTTGACGAGCAGGCCTTTTTCTTCAAGCTGATCCACCATCGATAGAGTAGCTGAAGTCATCTTTGCTAGCATCTTATGCACAAAATCCGGTCTTTTCATGGTAAAATAGTAGTGACGAAGGGGAGTGTTTCCAACTCTACGAACTACTAGCAGTAGTTCTTCTAGTTCAAAGCAAGGTTAGGTAAGTCAGGGCTAGGTTCGGCTAGGCTTGTCTTGTCATGTAAGGGATGGCGCTCTTCCCTTCGTCATTCATACGTTGAGTTACCGCTCAAGGACGCGTAGTGTACCAGCTTCAGTGCTCACATTCGGATGTTCGAATCATCTCGAGGCCGCCATAAAACACCTATGAGTAAATGATTTTGATGTTTTAAGATTTTTTTGGCATTGGTTAAATACGAGATTTACTGCACTGTTTTTTCTTTAATAATAACCTCTCCATTCATGAGATGAATAACTGCTTTCCATTTCTCGCCCTCGTTTACTTTACTGGGACCCTGAGACCAGTTACCTCTAAAATTAACCGAAAATGATTCATCATAACTAACATATTCTAGTTCCTTATCCCTGTAAAACTCAACAAAATCAATTGTTTCTGGATAAAGACTAGCTAACCTGATCCAACGTTTCCCTTTCACTTCAATATCTTTTTCAAATCCCTGTAAATAGTATTGTTCTTCCTTTGGTAAAACAGGTACCTCTAATCCGATACCTTGTGCCATCCTATAAGCAAAAAATCTGTCTTCACCTTCGGTTATACTCCAGTCAACAGGTGGTTCCTGTTTTGTCAAATTATTGTAATAACCCCAAGAAGTTCTGGTCTGATATGCCACCTTTAATTGACCTATTGCCTGGGAATCTTCATTAGATACTATCGGTTTGTCTGGTTCCCATTCTCCGACTTGCTTGATCATATTATAATAGTTCTGACGGGTCTGTTTATTAGAATGGATGATGACAACATCACTAGCAGCAGCCTCTTCTTGATTAATATAACCACCACTGCCACTTGATCCTACAGGTAAACCACCAGATTCTTTTCTGGCAATATCAATTAGAAGACTAATGCCCTGAGCTGTTCTAATAAGATCGTGTTCACCAAAGGGACTAACGTTATGTTCATTGGCAATTTCGATAATAACATTGGTGTAGGCATTATCTCGAAGGAAATTTGAAGCTGTTTTCACAGCATTAACAATCGCATTTCCTGTCTTCAATCGTAGGGTCTGTGACCAATAAAAGTAAGAGACTATTACCACCATTCCTAGCTCATCAGCTGCTTTTATCAGCCTATCCAACCTTTTCAGATAATCTGGATCTATTTCCTTACCATCACTGCTAAAAGGATTATTATCAATCGTCGATCTCTCTTTACCACCCATGGTAAAACATGGGCCTCCCCCCTGAAAGCCAACAGTAAACGCCCTAAGGCCATAATTATACCACTCCGGTAAGGCCTTAATCAGATCATCTGTATTTTTGTCTGGATCAAATTTTCGTCCAAACCGATTAAACCTAGTTCTATCTTCCTTATCATCAAATATACCCTGAATAAAACGAGCATTCATTAGAAGACCGTGAACATCAGGATTACTATTTTTTATAGTAGAATATGTAGGTTTACCGTTAATATAAAAATGCTTTCCTTTTATTTCCAATTTAGTTTTAGACATTTTTAAAATTCCTTTCTTAAAAAAGTTAGATTTAATAGGTTGCACCTTGAAAAAAGAGCCTTTTACTCCAAATAGATAAGGATCATTAGCGTTATTAATAGCTATCGGGCTATCTATGGTTATAACCATTACAGGAATGTTCTATAAGAATATCCTATAAATCACTTAACTCATAAGCAAAATCTCCTTTCTTGTGTAAGTGTCATAGTCTAGTAACCTCAAGTTTCATAACCTCCTAGCAACTATTCAGTTTTGAACCATCTCTTGTTCTGCTGGGTTGCCAATTACTTCGATTCTGAGTATGCATAATCCTTCTTTATTTGAGGGGAACCAATTGCGATGTCCCAAAACGCCGATGAAAAGTACTTTTCTCAAGTGCAAGAATAATCTTACCCCAAAAAACAATAAAAACAGGCATATTAGTGGTTGAGCAGTTGCTGGAGCTTTGTGGCTTTGATTTTTTCAAAGGAGTAGAGGCGGTCCCTACTGGCTTACTCACGATTTATTAAGAAACTCATGTATGAGTACTATCCTGTCTTGGAAACGATGTTTAAAACTCTGGGATGAGTACAAGATCAAAGGCGTGATCGATATACGAAATATGTGGAAAGACTCAGACGAGACCTGCCTGGTAGGCGATGGAACCCCCGTCAGACAATTATAAGAGTACAGTAATTGTCTCAGTGCTGACGCACCCTTTTGAAATCGTTTAGGCAAGGCATTAATCGGATATTTAGGATTTATTTCTTCGCAAAAAGAACTGGACAC
>SKHL01000195.1 GCA_007116995.1 Limnochordia bacterium | reverse complement strand
TCTACAACACCTCCAAAGTATCTTCTTTCATTATTTTCAAATAAAAAAACCTCTTACCCCTATAATTAGGGACGTAAGAAGTTAACGCGGTACCACCCTAGTTGGTCATGATTACATAACCCACTCGGATCCATAACGGTGGATACCCGGCTTAGCCTACTGGTCACCTTCAGCTAGCAGCTCAAGAGTGAATTTCTACTAACGTATTATCCCAGGAGAGCTCTCAGTCTATGGCTCCCCTTCCCTGTGAGGTCTATTAGCATACTTATCTCTTTCATCGCTTGTCATAATAAATAATAAATGGTATGGATTAGTGCACAGTACGTTTTGTCATCGTGGTTAATTGTTTATATAGCAAATATGCTGCAACGGAACCGGTGGTTAGAAAGATTTTCCAAACTACTTCAGGTGTTAAGTTCATCAAATAGCCACCCTTCCTCGGATTAGGTTACCTCAATTATACCACATGGATGATGAGCTTACAACTCCTGTAAATACCTTTGCCGCATAGATTCGTACAATAATATCCCGGTTGCAACCGAAACATTGAGAGATTCTACGGAATTCGTCAAAGGGATTAGTAATCGTTCATCTGCTTCCTGTAGAAACAGGTTACTAACACCGTGGCCTTCATTCCCAACTACTAGAACTATTGATCCCCGCAAATCACATTGGTAATGAATTCTTCCTCTCTGGACATCTGTAACGACAAGTTTATACCCTAAAGTTCGGCAGATTCGAATACAGTCAGACCCAGTTGCTATCATATATGGAATCTGAAACATGGCTCCCATGCTAGCACGAACTACCTTAGGACTAAAAGAATCTACCGTACCCTTAGTGATCCAAAGACCAGTAACTCCAGCTCCAGCAGCCGTTCGGATTATCGTTCCCAAATTCCCAGGATCCTGGACTTGATCCACAATTAGAATTAGATCACACTGACTTCTGTTCCAATCAGCTGTGGGTTGGGGTCGTTTAGCTACGGCAACAATCCCTTGGGCTGTATCTGTATCGCTGACTTCGTTAAAAACTGGGTCACTACAGAAAAACAGTGGAATATTCTTTCCTTCCAATAGGGTTAACAGTTGCATTCCCCTGGAATTCTGGGTCAGCCGCTTAGCATAAAAGACTTGGGTGAGTAGGTGCGTTTTCACTAACTCTTCTACTAATCGAATTCCCTCCGCTAGCATTAACTGCTCTTGATCGCGCACCTTCCGTTTATACAGTCTTTTGATAGACTTAATCCGCTCATTTTGTTTACTAGATAGTATGACCGTCTCCAAGGCTAAACCGTCTCCTCAAGTTGTTCAAGCTTATCATCAGGGCCCATGGCTACTAAAATGTCTCCACGGGCAATGCAGAAGTCTGCACCCGGCACCACATCAATCTTACTCCTGCGCTTCACCGCAATCACATTTATCCCATATTTAGCCCGTAAATCTATGTCTCTTAAGGTTTTATCAGCAAAATCATCCTTCGCTACTACCTCAATAATGGAATAATTCGGTGCTAACTCAATATAATCAATCAGATTTCCAGACACTAAATTATGGGCGACTCGATTGCCCATGTCGCGTTCCGGGTATACCACTCGGTTTGCTCCTAACTTCTCTAATACTTTACCATGAACCTCAGAAACGGCTTTGGCGACTATGTATTTAACACCTAGTTCCTTCATTATTAGCGTAGCTAGAATGCTTGGCTGTAAGTCGCCAATACTCACGATAGCCACATCAACATTACGGATACCTAAGTTTCGCATGACATTTTCATCAGTGCCGTCAGCCTGGACAGAGTGGGTGACAAACTTGGACATATCTTGAATCCGTTCCTCGTCCAAATCAACAGCTAAAACTTCATTACCCATAGAATAGAGCGTCCGAGCTAAGCTAAAACCAAATCGTCCCAATCCTATCACCGCAAACTGCCGGGCATTACGTGCCCTCCGTTTGGATATCATAGCAATCCTCCTTTACCCAACGACAATACGTTCTTCAGGAAACCGACGGTTTAATCTGCTGTGACGTTGGGTTAAAGCTAAGCCTAGCGTCATCGGTCCCACTCGACCAACATACATTAAAACAATAATTAGAAACCTGGCTATATACGATAAATCTGGGGTAATCCCTGTACTCAGTCCAACCGTACCAAAGGCTGATACAACTTCAAAAAAAATAATAATAAAATCTTGTTGCTCTGTCAAAGACAAAATCAAGGTGATCGTCACAATGAGGCAAATGGCGATTGTCACAATCACTAACGCTCGTACCACCACTTCATGGGGAAGACGACGCTGGTATACCTCGATCTCACTCCGTCCTGTTAGTTCACTTCGCACAGCCAACAATAAGGCAGCCACAGTAGTAGTTTTCACCCCGCCTCCTGTTCCTCCTGGCGAGGCTCCAATAAACATTAGAAAACTGATAAAAAACAGCGTTGAACGGCGAAGATCACCATAGTCCAGGGTGCTAAAACCGGCTGTACGGGGAGTCACTCCCTGAAAGAATCCGGCTAGGAGTTTCCCCGGTACACTGAGTCCCTGAATCGTATCAGGATTTGTCCATTCTAGGGCTAAAAAACCAATCACACCGAGTAGGATAAGCAATCCTGTCATACTGAGAGCAACCTTACTATGCAAGGATAGACCCTCTCCTCGCCGATGTGTAGAAATATCACTCAACACGTGAAATCCCAAACCGCTTAAGATAAACAAAATTGGCAGAGTAAAACTAATCACTAGATCAGTGGAATAGTCTGTAAAACTACGAAATCCTCCCATTAAATCAAAACCAGCATTAGCAAAGGCTGAGATGGCATGAAACATACCAAAATAGGCAGCTTGAGTTGGATCCATATGGGGTAGGAAACGATAGAATAGAACCAGAGCACCTATTGACTCAATCAGTAGTGTAGTCATAATCACACGAATAGTTAGACGAACCACGCCAGCAGTGGATAGATGATTCATTGACTCTTGAATAAGAATCCGTTGTCGCAAACCAATCTTGCGTCCTAGAACTAAAGCAATTAACGTTGTAACCGTCATAAACCCTAACCCACCCACCTGAATCAGGGTTAAGATTATCATCTGACCTAATAGGTTAAAATGAGTGCCCGTATCAACAACCACAAGGCCGGTTACACACACAGCAGAGGTTGCGGTAAAAACAGCGTCAATCGGATGCAATCCTTGACCATCATTGGTCACTATTGGCAAGCTCAATAAGATGCTTCCCATTAAGATGAGAAATAGAAAACCAGACACCAAAATTCGGGCAGGAGTAAATAACTGTAAAGCTTTTTGCATAGTGTTTCCTCCTCTACCTTATAGTATCAGACAAAGGAAGAAACACTATGTGCTAACCAGGGATATTTTCTCTTCAGGTAGACGCACTCTACTTTGTACCCTACCTCGCTGAGCTAGGGCTAGCGCTAGCGTCATCGGTCCGACCCAAAAACATAGTAATAATTAGCCGACTGCCCCCCAATTTAGATTAATTCCATGATCACTAGCTGACCAAATACTGTCAGTTCTGAGCCAATCGTCATAACTGTTAACCCCGTTACACAAATGGCACTCATCGCCATAAACAAAGCATCGACGAAAGATAAGCTTTCTGAAACAGTGGCTGCAGGCAATCGCAACAAAGTCGCTCCTATACTAACCGTCCCTGCATAGGCTAAAACAACAAACTGGGTCGGCGAGAGTCGCCGAAACAATCTCCCTCTGTTAGTGGAAACCTGTGTGCTCATACTGTTACCTCTCAGATCGAATAAATAACCGAGTGATACCACCCGATTATTTATTCGAATATTATGCTTCTAAGGTCTGTTTTGCCACAGTAGCTAACTCGCTAAATGCTTGTGCATCATTTACCGCTAAATCTGATAAAACTTTACGGTTAATTTCTACACCATTTCGTTTTAAGCCGGAGATAAAACGACTATAGGAAAGACCGTTTATTCTGGCTGCAGCATTAATCCGAGTGATCCAAAGCTTGCGGAAGTCACGTTTCTTGGCTCGACGATCTCTATATGCATAGGAGAGAGATTTGAGAACCTGCTGATTTGCAGGGCGAAAAATCTTGCTCTTTGCACCAAAATATCCTTTAGCTAACTTAAGGATTTTTTTATGACGACGACGTGTTACCGTCCCGCCTTTAACTCTTGACATGTTATAATCCCCCTATCCTAACTATTTAACCATACGGAAGCATCCGTTTAACACGCTTAACATCACTATCACTAAGAGTTTCGCCATGACGTAATTGACGTTTTCTTTTTGCGGATTTTTTCTCTAAGATATGACTCCTAAAAGAATGGTTTTTCATAACTTTACCTGATCCAGTGATCTTAAAGCGCTTCGCGGCACCCCTATGGGATTTCATCTTAGGCATACTAAATCCCCCTCATAATTATAAAAACTGTTATCTAGTTTTCTCGTGCTAGATTACTAGCTTGTATAGCATCTGCTGTTTTTTTACCTTCAGTTTTTACTGTTTCTGCTTTAGGTAGTAAAATCATAATCATATTACGTCCTTCCAACTTAGGGGGACGTTCAACGGTTCCGACTTCGTTTACTCTATTGGCCATTTGAGCCAATTTCTTTCTTGCTAAGTCAGAGTGGACAATCTCGCGCCCGCGAAAACGTACCGTTACCTTCACTTTGTCGCCAGATCTCAGAAACTTCTCGGCGTTACGAAGCTTTACATCGAAGTCATGTTCATCAATTTTAGGGCTCATGCGTACTTCCTTAATGGTAACCACTTTTTGCTTTTTCTTGGCAACCTTATCACGCTTGCTCTGCTCATATTTATGCTTACCATAGTCCATGATTCGACAAACAGGTGGACGACCATTTGGTGCTACCTCCACCAAATCTAATTCGCGCTCCGTGGCAATCTTCTGTGCATCTCGAGCATTCATAATGCCAAGCTGTTCCCCATTGTCATCCACAACCCGAATCTCTCGGGCACGAATATCCCCGTTAATCCTTAATTCATTGCTAATGTGCTATCACCCCTCTTGATATATTGAAAAAAGCGGATGGCAAATGCCACCCGCACAAAAAACACCATAAGATAACTATAAAAACTAAATAATAAACACAGAATATCTATGTTAATCTTCTAGTAAATATAGCCTGGAGATTTTGTTAACCTTGTGAACATAAGCAACTGAAACACAAACCAGTTACAAGGTGAGAAGCGGTGGCTTCTGCTTTACCAAAATCAGTATAACATACTTACGCATCATCGTCAACATGGAAGTTTAAATCCTCAAATCGTAAAAGCTAGAGCTCAAAGGCTCAATGCTTTAGTGTGTACCTCTTCTAGTAAAGAGCTAATTAACTCCTCCACTGAAATAGCACCTAGATCCCCTTCCTTACGGGAACGAACTGCTACAGCTTGGTTTTTTACTTCTTTATCTCCTATGACTAGCATGTAGGGCACCTTTTGCATTTGAGCTTCTCTGATCTTATATCCAATCTTTTCATTCCGTATATCCAACTCAACCCGTAACCCCGCTTGTTTTAGCTTCACCATCAAGTCCTTGGCATATTGCTGATGAGTGTCGGCAATAGGCAGGATTTTGGCTTGCACAGGGGCGAGCCAAGTCGGGAATGCACCAGCATACTTTTC
>SKHL01000188.1 GCA_007116995.1 Limnochordia bacterium | reverse complement strand
TTTTACTGACTATATTGTTAAAGATTCTGGAGTGTACTGGGCGATTATTGCTCTAGCCCCTAGTGTCCTATTCTATGCGCTCGGTGGGGCCTTGCGCGGATATTTTCAAGGCTTACAGCACATGACACCCACTGCTGTCTCACAAGTAGCCGATCAACTAATCCGAGTAGGAGCAACGATTGGATTCGCCCTCTGGTTGATGCCCAGGGGAATTGAATATGCAGTGGCGGGGGTAGCTTTTAGCTTTGTTGTAGGTGAGATGGTTAGTGTCTTAATTTTGTTGGGCTTTTATTTTCGTCAAAAAAAATCCCTGCTTAACAAAATAGCCAGCTGCAGACGGCCACAGCGGGAGTCCTGGCGACCACTGATTAGACGTCTAGCCCGGCTGGCATTGCCAATAGTGCTAACCACAATAATCTGGCCTATAATGCAAATGCTAGACACATTATTCGTGCCATCGCGTATGCAAGCAGCGGGATTTAGTGGGGAAGAAATCCGTGAATGGATGGGATATTTAGGCATGGCTCTGACACTATGTCAATTTCCGAATATTATTACGGTGGCATTGAGCACAAGCCTCATTCCTGCTATTTCAGAAGCTGCTACGTTGGGAAGCGGACGGTTAGTGGCTCGCCGTACGGAAGAAGCGCTGCGCATCGCACTACTTTTTGGCTTGCCATCCTTTGTTGGTCTATTCGTACTTGCCAGTCCCATAGCAGAAATGCTCTTTAGTTACGCCCAAGTCGGTTTACCTTTGCGAGTACTGGCTATTGGTACGGTAACACTAGGGACGATTCAAGCTACAACTGGAGTTTTAGAGGGCCTTGGTAGGGTAACCATCCCGGTTAAGAACCTGCTTGTAGGCGTAGTGGTCAAGCTGATACTTAATCTAATATTAACGGGATTACCAAATTTTGGTGCACTAGGAGCCGCTTGGGGTAGCAGTGCAGGATGGCTTGTGGTGGCGGTGTTAAACACTTATTCCGTCTTTACACGGGTCGGGTTTAGCATAAAGCTAGGAGATTTTCTGATAAAGCCAATTTCATCAGCTATGTTTATGGGTTGGTTGATCTATTATAGCTACGATACCCTATACAGTATTTTGTTCTCCGTGCTAGGAAATGGAGTGGCGAATACCATAGCTACACTTAGCTCTATCGGACTAGGTATACCATGCTACTTCTTGATGTTAATGATGGTAGGATCTATTACAGAGAAGGACATAAGACTAATCCCAAAACTCGGTGGTCAGTTAGGGAATACTTTATATTACTGGGGCTTTTTGCGCAAGTGAATTTTGGCCTGTTCCCATAGGTGATCCATTTCTGCTAGGGTCATAGAGCTAAAGTCTAGGTTTTGTTTTTGGGCTAATTCCTCCATAAACTTGAACCGAGAGATGAATTTATTGGTGGTACGGTTTAAGGCTAATTCTGGATTAACCGAAAGGTACCGAGCGATATTAACTAGACAAAACAATACATCGCCAAGCTCTTCATCTATTTCTTCCTGAGACTTTGATGCAATAGCTTGATGTAATTCGGCCATTTCTTCTGTAAGTTTTGTAAAAGCCCCGGTGATCGTATCCCACTCAAATCCTACTTTGGCCGTTTTGTTTTGCACTTTTTCTGCCTTTAACAACGCAGGTAAATGTGGAGGAATTCCATCTAAGAGCGAAACTCGATCTTTGGTGCGAGTTTCTTCTTTCTTAATTGCCTCCCAATTGCGTAACACGTCACCAACGGACTCTACCTCTGTATCTGCAAAAACGTGGGGATGTCGGCGAATAAGCTTGGTACAAACTCCGTTAATAATATCCTCCATGCTAAAAGTGTCTTGTTCCCAACCGATTTGAGCATGGAAGACAACCTGTAATAATAGATCCCCTAACTCATCGGTTAAAGCCTCAGGATTATCTTCTTCAATGGCTTCAATTACTTCATAGGTCTCTTCTAATAGGTAGCGAGTCAGACTAGCATGTGTCTGTTCTTGATCCCAAGGGCATCCCTGGGGTGCGCGTAGTTTCTTCATGATTTCTAGCAGTGAGTTGATTGTGTAGGGATTAGATTCAGACACAATGGTGGCCTCCTATAACGTTAAAAGCCTGCATTCTGCAGGCTTTTAATTACTTAGAAGCGACTGCTTCTTTTAATGTTTTGCCAGGTTTGAATGCAGGCACTTTCGTAGCAGGAATGGTAATCTTAGCTTTAGTAGATGGATTCACACCTTCTCGTTCTGCACGGTTGCGAACTTCAAAGGTGCCAAAACCGACCAAAGTAATCTTATCCCCAGCAGCTAATGCTTCTTGGATAGCTGCGAATGTAGCCTCTACTACATCGGTAGCCACTTTTTTTGTAAGGCCTGATTTTTCTGACACGGCGGTAATTAAATTGCTCTTATTCACATCTTAACCCCCTTAAGGTATAAATATACGTTTGTTATATTCTCCTTTGCTTTGTTTTGTCCTGCTAGGTTGGTAATATTTTCCCCCAAAGAATGGAAAATTACTCCTTCAGCATAAAGTTATGTTCAAATAAACAAGATAATGGAGACAGATCTCTATGGTCCGACAACTCTAATGACGACCACAGGGGTAAATAAAACAGTAAATCTGGGAGGATGTAAAGTGAAGATAACAAGACAGCATGGCATGGTACTTGGTTTAGTTTTGGTTCTGATCGCGATAGTTTCATTAATGATTAGTTGGTCAGGCAATGATGGTGATATTGCTCGTGAACTAGAGGAAGAACCCGAGATCTCAGTTTTCTTTCATGAAACAGGAGAAGCACGCACGATGATGTTAGAAGAATATCTGCAAGGTGTAGTCGCCGGCGAAATGTTTCCTGATTGGCCAATAGAGGCCTATGCAGCACAGGCCATCTTTGCGCGTAGCTTTACTATGGGTTTCATTGCTGACGGTGGTTTACAGGATAAGTATGGAACAGACATATCCACTGATATTCGAGAAGCTCAAGCGTATAATGCTGATGGGATCACACCAGAGATAACCCAAGCCGTAGAAATGACCAGAGGAGAAGTCATGACCTTTGATAATCGGTTTGCCAAGGCTTGGTTTCATGCATACTCCGGGGGGATAACAGCCACCGCAGTTGAAGGTCTAGGATTCACGGGAGATGAACCACCTTATATCACCAGTATCACATTGCCAGAGAATGAGTATGCCCCTGATGATGTAGTGAGTTGGACAGCGGAGTACCCAGCCGATGAGCTGCAAACCCTATTATCAAAAGCGGGTTTTGATGTGGGCGAAATTCAAGATGTGCGTATTGTTGAACGGGGGGAAACGGAACGGATTACTATAATAGAGGTAGAGGGATCTAACCGGACAGAGTCCATGCATGGGCAGGAATTTCGTGTAGCTATCGACTCAACTCGCATGCGTTCCACCCTAGTCAATGAATTTGAGTTTGCAGACGGTGTAATGCAAATGAGTGGAACAGGCTATGGCCATGGAGTAGGACTAAGTCAATGGGATGCTTTTAAGATGACCAAGGAAGGAATGGATCCCGAAGCAATCGTGACAAGTTTCTTTGAAGGAGTAGAAATACAGAAATTATACGATTGATTTCGATCGCTTACGTCTAAGTCGCCCCTCTGATGCATAAAATGTACAAAGGTATATTTATGGATGTAAAGAGGAGGAGAAAAATGGACGATAAAAAGCTACCTGTAATCAAAAAGCATCAAGTAACCCTTGTCCAAAGAGAAAAGCTGAATGTGGATGGTGTATTAAATGTAGAGAGTTTTGACGATCGAGAAATCGTATTGGATACTGAGCAAGGCGGGCTGATTGTCCGCGGGGACGATTTGCACATAAACGAGCTGAATCTAGAAAAGGCTAACCTAATTGTGGCTGGATATATTAAAGTGTTAGAGTATACGGGTGATTCCTTAGGTAAGAAGGGCAAAGGGGTTTTAGCAAAATTGTTTCGATAAACCATGCACATCGAAGACAGCGAATGCATACACTGTTAAGGTAGACCCCCATGTCGTCACACTCCCTTAGACGAAACAATGGAAATAATAAAACCCTGAGGATGGACGACATGGGTAGCGGAATACAGTAAAATAGTTTTTCGGCTATTACCTGGGGGTGAAAACATGGATTCGCTTAGTGTGCAGGTGTATGCCTTTGCCGTAACGATTTTAGCTGGAGCTTCAGCAGGAGTCATGTTTGATGTCTATCGGCTATTGCGCGGCTTTCTGCGTCCAGCCACGGGCTCCACAGCTGTAATGGATTTATTTTTTTGGTTTGTGCTCGCACCGCTCCTAACAATGTACTTATTATTGGCCAATTGGGGTGAACTACGATTTTATGTGTTGATTGGCGTAGTGTTGGGGCTGGCATTTTACTATTTGGTCTTTAGTTGTCTGTTTATCGGGCTACTACTATGGTTGTTAGATATACTTGGTAAGGTTGTCAGTGGAGTCTGTCAAATTATAATAACAGTAGTTGCTTGGCCAATCAGTCTAATTCAAGATATCGGTCTAGGCTTCAGAGCTCGTCGACGTGGCCGGAGGGGACGTATAAAGTTCCTGCCAGTCTTACGCTGGAAGGGATTAATGCTACCTGGTTTTCGTCGGCGATAATCAGAAATTGAGCAGGAATAGTATTGCTGGTGGAGAATCCTTGAAACTATAGGGGGGGAAACCAGTGGTGACAATTACTAAAGGAAAAAGGAAATATCGATTGAAGATTGGAACTATATTGTTACTAGGATTAATCCTCTGGGTTGGATATGCATTTGGCGGAGGATTTCTTCGCAATTATCGTTTAAGCCAGGAGGTTAAGCGGCTGACCAATGAGATTAAAGCGGTGCAAATGCGCAATGATAGTTTACAAGCAGAGATTGTGCGGTTATGTCAACCAGACTATATAGAGCGGATTGCGCGGGAAGAGTTAGGATTAGTCAAACCTGGAGAAACCCTATATATTTTATCTCAACCCTTGCCAGAAGATGCCGGAATTCAGGTAGAAAAGCGAAATACAACTACGACCATTTTGGATTAATGCATCCACATCATTCCCTAACGGGGTGGACTTTTCTTTTTCAAGTAAAGAGAGTAAAGTATAGATCGGATTAAAAGCGTCTGTCGATTGACACAAAAATTGTGATAATGTATAATATATACTAGCCGCGTGCCCTGCAACGGCAAAACCCAAGAGGAGGAATTTATTAATTTATGTCAATCGATGTCGGCAACATTGTCGAGGGGAAAGTAACGGGTATTACCAATTTTGGTGCATTTGTAGAACTCGCCAATGGGAAAACAGGTTTAGTACACATCTCAGAGGTTGCTGATGCCTACGTCAAAGACATTAATGATTATTTAAAGCAGGAAGACACTGTGAAAGTGAAGGTCATTAATGCTACCGAGGGTAAAATTGGTCTTTCCATTAAGCAAGCTAACCCAAAACCAGCGACTGATCAAAATCAGCATCATCGTCAACAAACTCGTGGGAAGCGGAAACCTCCTAATCCCCTAGACTTTGAAGACCGGTTAACGCGCTTTATGAAGGACAGTGACGAGCGTCAACAAGCTTTGAAGAAGAGCATAGATTCCAAGCGAGGGGGCAGGGGCGCGAGATAATGATTTCCAGCATTACCTCGAAGATTTAATTTAATATAATACATCCCTACGGGGATGTTTT
>SKHL01000117.1 GCA_007116995.1 Limnochordia bacterium | reverse complement strand
GGATGAGGCCGCGAAAAATTGACCACTGAGAGGAAGAAGAGGAAGAGGGGGTGGGGGCGGTCGTCTTCTTCTTCGTCGGCCAGGGCTGGCGGGGCCTGGATGAAAGAGAGGAAGAAGAAGAGCGCCGCCACTGAGAGGCCACTGAGATCACTGAGAGGCCCGAGACAGTTTGAGAGACCTGAGAGGAGTTTGAGGAAAAGCCCAAGAGGGGCAGACGCCCCCGAAGGGGCGACGCCAAGGCCGAGGGATCAGGACTGGGGATCGACCCCGCGCAGACCGTTGCGAGGGTGCTGATTGCGCGAGAAGGAAGCGCCGGGCGCGATGCCGACGGGGCAGACGGTGACCGGGTTGCCCCACTTGACCACATGGATTTCGTAGACCAGCGCCATGAGGTAGCTGAGCTCAGATTTGCTGGAGGGCAGCGGGCTGCGGGCGCGAGCCTTGCGGGCGATGGGCTGAGAGTTGGACATGGTAGACTCCTTGGGTTGAACGGTTACTGTAAGACCAGTTTACCCGTCAGAAACTTGCGACGCAACTCACTTGTGTCTGTCCATCTCAGCATCTGGTATCTCATGTCCCGCAGTTATCCGAAGAAGATGAAGACCTCGCGCGCGTATATAAAGCGTCATCTTCTTTGTCATCTTCAAGCTGATATATCGATGATATCGGGGATCGATGCCCCCGATATCAACGGTTATCCGGAGAAGTATATAGGTTACGATGTCGACTGAGTCAGACACTCCAGAGCCTCAAGAAGCCCGCCGAAGTTACGAGCGAAGTAGTAGGGGTAAGGGTGATGATCGTCGGCGATCGTGACCATGTAGCCACCCGGCAGGACTTCCAGGCGATCTCCGCTTGGGTGATCGACCCTGCACGATTCGAGCGTGTGATGCTCGGTGAGCTCGAAGATGTCCGGAGTTGGCAGAACTCCGAAGAACAGGCAGATGGTGGATATCTCGGAGGGATTGAAGTCCATGATGGTGGCCTTTGCTGAGTGGTTGCCGTGCCCCACCATACCCCGCCGAAATGTGCGAAGCAACTCGTTTGCATCGGTCATCTTCTTCTTCCATCAAAGCTTCTGGAGAAAAGGGGGCCGAAGCCCCCAGATCTCAGGAGAACATGGTGGTGGTCATCGCCATCACGTAGTTCCCTGCCGCCTTGAGGCTGGTGAACGCGGCGAAGGGGCCGAACTCGAGCGCCGCTTCGTCCTCCCACGAGACACGGTAGAGGTTGTCTCCCACAGCCTCCAGCGTGCAGAAAGGGAACTGCGCACGGTTTTCGTGGATGTCGCCATACTCGCCCACGATGGTGCCGAGGTCAAGCTGTTCGGTGGTTGTGAAGTCGCGAGCTATGAGGTTCATGATTTCGAGTTCCATTGCGTTTCGCCTTCTGTGTGGTTGCCGTGCCCCACCATAACCCGCCGATTATGGTGAGGCAAGTCGTTTGGTTCACGCCAGCATGTGTCGCAGCTTTTCGTCCATGTCCGCCACGGCCTGCACCACAGCTTCGACATCGGCGCCTTCGCCGTAGGTAACTTCGATGGTGCCCCAGAAGTTGTAGACTTTGCGTGAGACATGATGGACTTGGACCAAATGGTCCTCTTCATTGCAGTCCCCGCCGTAGAAGGTGGCTTGGCCGCAGGGGGTGATCTTACGTTCCATGGGTTCCTCTCGTGTGTGGTTGCCGTAGCCCACAATGGCACGCCGAAATCTACGATGCAACTCGTTTGACTCTCTCCTCCTATTCCGGTCTTCTTTATCTTCATCATCTGATCGGAAGAAGAAGACCGGAAGAAAAAGAAGAAGATTGAGAGGACGGCCACTGAAGAGATATCGCCGAGCCCCGAGAGGGACCCGGCGACCACTGAGAGGGATCAGGACTCGGTCGGAGCCGGAGCCGGAGCCGGAGCCGGGGTCTCCTCCGGCTTGTAGACCGAGAGCCAGCCCTGCTTCTCGTTGGAGAAGTAGTTGGCGTGGTTCATCGCGTTACCGTTCGGCTTCTGGGCCGTCCCCCAGCCCGCCGTCGGCTGCTTGAAGGTCGTGCCTTCGGAGTTGGCGGCGAAGGCCGAGGCGAGCTCACGAAGGGTGAAGGGACCGCTCTGCTTCTCCAGCTTCTTGGCGACGCTGTAGCAGTAGGCGCGGATGCTGTTGCCCGACGCCGACTTCTGCGGCCACGGACCCACGACGTAGCGCGGAGCCTGGAGGGCGGGAACCGCCTCCTTGGGCTTTTCGACGGTAGCGGGAGCGGGAGCCGACTTGGCGACGGTGGCGACGGGGGCGGACTTCTTGGTGGTAGCCATGGATTTGAACTCCGAGTTACTGACCGAGCACCTTGCCCGGCCATGCTTACAATGTAGTGCAGAGCGAACTCGGCTGCAAGTCGTTTATCTCACCGCCTTAAGATCCGTCTTCTTTATCTTCTCTACGAAGAAGAAGATGACGTCATGTGGAGAGAATTAGGGGCGGCCGAAGCCGCCCCCCCGGCTATTAAAGCAGACGGCCGTAGAAACGAACCCAGTTGCCGATTACACGAAGCGGGGCCGGAAACAGAACCATGCCGCGATAGATGGCGCTTGCCAACGGCGGAAGCTGGACTTCGTTGCTGGGCTTGCCGAACTGCGAAGATGCCTGATAACAGGCGACCTTGATTTCAGCAATGGTGTGACCAGCAACCAAAGCTGAGATATGAGAGAACGCGGCGCAGAGGCCGTTGTTGCCCTGAGACCAGAGACGATTTGTGGTGTGATTGCACATGAGCTTTGCCTTTCAGTGTGGTTGCCGTAACCCAGGGTAGCCCTCAGATTTCCGAGATGCAAGTCGTTTGATTCTCTCTTCTTTGTCCGGTCTTCTTTATCTTCATCCTCCGACAATCCTCATTTATCTCGGAAAGTATAACGGTATCTGAGGAAGATGAAGAGGATCTATGTCGAGAAGTATTGAGGCGGCCGAAGCCGCCCCGCGCCTTACCTCGGCTTGTTCGTCTCCTTACGCGGGTTGCCAAGTGATGTTCTTAATGACTAGACACACACCGTCCTCGTTAGGTGCGAGCGAACCATGATGAGCGACGAAGGTGGACGCCGCATCGTTGAGATCTTCGGCGTATATCGTCTGTTCATAAACGCCTTCGCAAAGACCAGCAGCGGAAATAGCTTCCCATTGAAAGAAGTAGTTACCTTGAGCGGACATTATATTCTCCTTGGGTTGGGTGGTAGCCATGCCCTATATACGCACGCGGGCGCGCGCGAGGCAACATCTATTTGTCTTCATGGTGACAAGTGACGCTGGAGTCCTTCGTCCGGTCTTCTTTATCATCCTCTGTCCATCGGAGGATGAAGATGAAGATTTGGAAGATGATGAAGAAGTCACCGATGAGCTCCGAGGAACATGAAGAAGATTGAAATTTCGACCACTGAGAGGAGTGGGAAGAAGATTGAAATTTCGACCACTGAGAGGAGATCAGAACGGATCGTCATCTGGCCCAAGGAGAGGAGTGTCAGGCTCCGTCGGGGTCACGTCCTTCGAGGCGCTGAATCTCTTCTCCCAGTCATCAATCGTCGGCATCTCAGCAGGCGCGACGAGGACACCGCCGGTGTGATGAACGGCGAGTTCTTGCTTGTCGCGATATCCGGAATCGTGCTTCTTCAGCTCGAGCTCGATCAGGCGCACGGGATACACGGTCTCGCGTGACATGATGTTGCCGTTCCGGTCGTAGTAAACCTTCTCCTGCCCGTTGAACACGAGGTTCTGATGATGGCCGATCAGCTTGTCGCGGTATTCTTCTTCAGCGATCATCACTGCGTTGGCGAACTCTTCGTCGGTGTCGATATGGAAACGAACCGTCTGAGTGGAGACGCCCGCTGCGGCTGCCGATTCACCCATTCTGCCCCACTTGCGATACTCTTCGAGGAACACGCCTTTCGCGCGGTCATCGAACTTCACGCGGCTCATCTTCACTTTCTTCCGCCAGTTTCCGTCCTCATCCTGGAAAGTAATTAGGACAGGCTTTGATCCTCGAGCGATAAGGGATCTCGGGATCACACGCATCTTGAAGCGATCATCGTAGGACTTCGCGTAGTCGGAAAGCTGGGTGTCGCGGTCTTCTTTATCTTCATTCATGGTGTGTCCTAACGCTCGTATGATCGTTGAGAAGAAACGGATCGCCCGTGCCAGAGCTTCTATAACCACTATCCCAGAGACCCAAGAGAAGCAAGCCATACTTCATCCGATTCCCTCAAGGTCTAAGGTAGTGTCACCCTTCCATCCCGATCTCGGAGATTTCCCCTGCAACAACAGTTACTTATTATTCTTATTCTTAATAATAAAAGAATAAATACCTACATACACCACTACACTACCTCATCCCTCCGTAACCCAGCCACCTCCAGCCGCGCCCCGTTGGGCGCACCTGCCCCCGCCCCAAACCAGAACTCTGTTGTATAAGTTTATCCTCTCACGACATCTAACCCCTTGTCTTTATTATCCTTATACCTTAATACCTCAGTATCTACTTAGACGTCAAGGAGCCAAAGTGATGTCACCCACAACGCAGAGATTCAACGATCACGCACCGATCCGGCCGACCGTAGATCCGGAAACCAACGCTCCTCTTTCATACCGAACCATGCCACTTCTGAAGATTCAGAAGCCTCGCGTTATGCTCGCACCTTATCAGATCTGCCAGATGCGGCTGTATCGCGCCCTGAAACGCTGCGAAATCCCCAATGGTGTTCCGGCAATTGATCTTCGTCAATTCATCGATGCGAGCCACACTGTCCTCGGCTACACAATCCTTCAAGCAGTGCTTTACGAGCCCAGAAGGGTGGTGAACAACAGATACGTCGAAAAGGCCACCGTCGTCTACACATTCCGCCATATGAAGGACTTTGAATACGGCCTTGAATGGCAGATCTGCACATGGCTCCGCCATTTTTTGAAGGAACGCGACGCGCCTGAGGCTCCTCCTTCTGGGCCTTCGGAGATGGAAGAAGCGCTGAATCTGATCGCCGACGTTGACGAAGAGACTTTCGACGAAGAATACGTCTCCGTTCTGATGATTCCGAAGATTCAGCTATTCTTCATGGATATCAACGAAAGAACGAGATGGAACAAGCTGTGCGAAGGATTGCGTGAACCTTGCGCACAGCCTGTCGAGAAGAAGGAGCGAAAGCCGCTGGTATCAGTGTTTGACCGCTGAGTCGCACATCTCACACATAGATGGGCCTCAGCATGTGGAGCAGAGCATGCGTCTGCTTTCTTGCATCATTGAGAGCGTTGTGGTCGGCGTCAAAGCCACCGACGCGATCGTGTCCATTCAGCTCTCCATAAAGCCACCGAACCGTGCGGAAGTCGAGCTCTCTCGAATACTTCCACGGCTTCTCCAGACCGACGCATGAATAGTGGTGCTCGAGAATGACCAGGTCGAAGGACGGAGAGTTGGCCCAGACGAACTCAACGCTTCCCTTCTCAAAGAACTTGTTCAGTTCGTGCAAACTCGTAGCCAGTCCCCACCGCTCCGAAGAACACATCTTCGATGGATTGTAGCTCTGCTCTCGCCACCATTTCAGCGTGTTCGGCTGAGGACAGAACCCCGTCCGAAACATGACGTCCATGAGATCCACATTGATGTGGATCTCATTCCCGACCTCACCTCTCTTTGGGTCGAACAGGACGGCGCCGATTTC
>SKHL01000167.1 GCA_007116995.1 Limnochordia bacterium | reverse complement strand
GTTGTCGGACCTTGCACGTTACAACTAGTATTGGATGGATTAAGAGAAGTCCTCACCCATGTGGTTTTACCAGGTGATACGCTCTATGATTTGGCCAGATCATATGGAACAACTGTTGATGACCTTGTAACGATTAACCAGTTAAATAGTAGCCTGATCCGACCGGGCCAACAACTGCAGATCCCAAATAGGTTGGACTTGCGGGAGATATCCTTTATATGGCCATTACAAGGTCGCATTACCTCTCCATATGGATGGCGCTCTCATCCCATCACTGGGGCTAGGAATTTCCATGGAGGAATCGATATTGCATCACCTCAAGGTACGATAGTACGAGCGGCTGCCGCTGGTAAAGTACTTACTGCTGCTTGGATGGGTGCGTACGGACAAGGAATTGTAATCGATCATGGTCAAGGTTTTACTACATGGTATGGGCACAATTCAGAACTATTAGTACGAGTAGGAGAGATGGTTGTCGTCAATCAACCGATCGCCAAAGTGGGAAGTACTGGTCTAGCCACAGGCCCTCATTTAGATTTTCGCATTAAGGTATATGATAAAACGGTAAACCCGATGGATTGGTTGCCGAGATAAAATGAGCAGGATTAAATCCTGCTCATTTTATCTATTATCTTTCTTACTTTATAAACCGCATGATCACATCCATTAACTCGTCAATTACTTCATCACTACGTTCTTGCTTCACTGCGTTTATAATACAGTGGCGAGTGTGACCCTCAAATAACGCTAGGCCCACTTGATTTAGAGCAGCCCTAGCAGCTGCTACCTGAATAAGAATGTCCACACAGTACTTATCATCATCAACCATTCGTTGTATACCCCGAACCTGCCCCTCAATTCGTTTTAATCGTTGCACAAGTTTGTTCTTCTTTTCTTCTCTATCTTCTCTGTCCATAATCCATCACCCCATCGTTTACAGCACTTGCTTTAATAATACCCCCTAGAGGCATATTTGTCAATTTTGGTTAAAGAGTTGCGATTAGTATGCGTAGGGCTACTATCAAGCCGAAGCCTATGCTAACTAAGAACAGAGGCGGTAATACCAGGATAAGAAAAGCTTTGATGGAAGATATTGAATGGGTGATGCTAATAGAAATAACGCAGAGCACAGCAGTCCACACCAATAAAACTAGACTTATCATTGCTTGCATGAATGATAACAGTAGCACATCAGGGAAAAAAAGCTGCAGAAAGGCAAAGGGACCTAAAAAAATCAGTGGAACAGCTGTAAACCCTAAGGCTTGATAGGTCTGGGGGAACGTCCCCTGACCACCCAGCAAACGGGAAATTATGTTTATAAGAAAAGAGACTAGGATAGTGCCTACCAGAGTCCCAAATGAGGCCACCAATACTCTAGTCAACAAAGATGCCACTGACCCTGTCGTAAGATCGTTAATCAAATTCGGGATATTAGCGACTAATATTACACCTGTTGCTACAAGAGTAGTCTTCTTTTTACGTAGCTGGTTAAACCCATTAATTGGACTGATAATAACAGCTACAATCAGATCGAATATCATTATTCACCCTCCTATAGCTGGTACTTTAACTGTACAGGAAACTGGTACAAATCCGCGAGATTATTCATTAGAGCTGTATAATTAGAGAGGACCCGCTCTAGCAAGCTCAGACGGCGCTGATAGGTTCGAACAGAGTAGTTCCCAGTGATTCCGGCTAATTCCTTGGCCTTAGCGAATGCTTCCTCTAGACCCCCTAACTCGTCGATTAATTGATGCTCTAAGGCTTGGCGCCCAGTCATAATCCGGCCATCAGCTATTTGCTCTACTGTATCACGGGGAAGATTCCTCCCTGTAGCCACATCAGCCACAAACTGATCCCATGCATCTATAATTACTTCAGTTAGTAATTGTTCTTCTAAGCCTGTTAGGGAGCGAGAAGGGTTTCCTACATCCTTGAATTGCCCTGATTTAATGGTCTCTACTTGGATCCCAATTTTGTCATAGAGTTCTTGGTAGTTGGTAAGTTGCATAATCACGCCAATTGAACCTGTCATGGTTGAACCGTTTGCGAAGATATAGTCCGCAGCCGAAGCAAGATAATAACCTCCTGATGTTGCGATATCAGCCATGGAGACCACAACAGGAATACCGCTATCTCGAATACTACGCACTGTTTGGTAAAGCTCTTGACTCGTACCAGAGGACCCACCCGGACTGTTAATTCGAATCACAAGAGCTCGAATTGCTGGATCCTGTTTAGCGCTTCGTAATTGAGTTAAGAACGCAGGTTGGGGCGACTCAAATAGTCCAGCACGTCTTTGACCGGTAATTACATCGTCCACATAGATGAGACCGATTGTGTCATCAAGGAGTGCTGCTTGATTGATGACAGCGTATCCAAAGGCAAATACCAAAGCTAACAATGAAAGCCCAAATAATGTAGCCACAATCTTTTTTCCATTAAGTATCATACCCTACCTCCTATGTAGGAGTTCTTTTCCTTTAGAAAAAGGAATCTCCTTTATATATACTTGATTATTTCGGCATAAGGGGTGCCAAAACCTATTTCTCCAACTAATTAAGCGTATTTTATTGTTAATTATATAGGCTTTGGGGATACGTTTTCCAACGGTAATGCGTCGTGTTGGGATTTGAACAGGTGCTCCATACAGGTCTAGTGCCTTAGAATGATTTGTAAGATCAATGCAACACATTCCCATGGCGATCTTTCCCACAATAGGATAGCTAATACCATCAATCATCACTTTGCGTGGGTGGTCTAATATGCTTGTGATGGTCGTTTTTATATGCTGCCAATGACTGTTTTGGTTAGGAGCTACCCCTAATCCATCTCCATAGCCAATCGGAATAATACCGATAATCGATGGACGACGAGTAGTGTAGGTGCGTCCATATCCTATAGATTCCCCTTTTTGCACAGGTTTTACTTGAATAATGCGTGAGAAAAGTGTCCAGGTTGGGTGTAGGTGAAACTCTGGCCTGACGCGTACTAAGGACTGCCCATAGAGTAGAGTACCGATGCGGACCATATCTAGATGGCTCTCTGGAAAAGAAAGAAGAGCGGCACTATTGGCACTGTGCCATATTAGTTGATTCCATCCTGCACCGACTAATTGCTCTTTTACAGCAAGCAGAGCATGTAATTGTTTCTTAGTAAAGTCGTGATCGCTATATGCTGCAGCAAAATGTGAGTAAATGCCTTCTAGCTTGAGAGCAGGAAGTTCTGCAATTCTTTGGACCACGTTAAGGGCACAGCTTGGAGGGACCCCTACTCGGCTCATACCAGTATCAATTTTTAGATGTACGTTTGTTTTTTTCCCCTTGCTAAGCGCTTGCTTGGCCAAAGCAGTGATAAATTCCAGAGAAGAAACGGTAGCTGTTAGATTCAAGTCTATTACTTCAGGCGCTTGGTGTGGAAGACAAGGTTCTAGTACTAGAATCGGTGATCGAACACCTGCTTCTCGTAGCTCTAGGGCTTCTGGTAGATCACTGACAGCTAAGTAATCAACATGTTGATCTTCAAAAAACTGACCGATGGCGATAGCTCCATGTCCATATGCATCGCCTTTTAAAACTGCACAGATTAATGCTTTACTATACTGTCGAACTTGCTCTAGATTACGATATATCCCATCTAGATCTACATTAATCCAGGTAGGACCTAGCCATTTCATACGCTCACCCTTAATGGTTCATTTTTTCCTAACTAACTTATTATACATGGGGTATCCATACTTCCATAAAAAATATCCGATAGTTGAACTTGGTAAGTCGTATTCGCCTACGTATTCTACAACTCGAGCCCCAAATCCATCTTTGAAGCGGTATAGCCCATAGAGAGCATTATCTGGATCCATATCTCCCGATACTCCACGAAAATCATAGATATGACATCCGCTCCCTTTAGCCCACTGGATCATCTCCCATTGAATTCCATAACTTGCTTGAAGGTTACGGTTGGTATTGCTAGTAGCACCATACACGTACCAGGCTTTTTTCCCTAACCGAAAGGCTATTGTTCCAGCGATGGCCTGATTTTTATAGTACGCTATGAATAGCTGGGCTAATCTGGGGTTCACTAAGCAATCCCATAGCTGCTGGAAATAGTCTAGGGATCGAATAGTGAAGTTATCACGCTTTGCCGTTTCTTTTAGCAGGGGGTAGAACAGCGCTAAATCGTCTTTTGATTTGGAGAGCTTAACCTCTACGCCTTTGCGTTTGGCGTAGCGAATGTTGTATCTAGTTTTACTTTTCATGTTATTTAGTAGAGTTTCTAGCGATGGACGTATATTCAGATCCATAATGAATCTAGGCTGAACAGAGTTGAAATTTAAGCCCACATCGGTACGCTGTAACATAGGTGCTATTTCCTCCCAGACGGAATCACCAAAGGGAAGAGGGGGATCCATTTTCCAAAATAGGGCTCGGTTGGATGTAGCAAAGCTTCGTCCAGCTTGAATAATCTTCTTTAGGGCATCTAAATTTGAGTAGATCGGCCCTCTTGGGGAATATAGAAAGCACGCTCCCAGAATGGGAATATTTCGCTTGAGCAAAAGGGTACTCGCTCTAATCTGGCCCTTATCAACTACGGCAAGAGGTATTGAACACCAACCAGTACTTCTTTTTAATTCCCCCCAGTGGGTTGTCTGCAACACATCACCATGTGGATGAGAAGCTACATAATGATTAAATACAGATGGTTGATCTGTAAATATTTTCGCTTCCATGGTCCTCCTCCTTAAAAAACAAACTACTAGCATTATATGCTGAAGCTAGAAAAAATGTGTCTAAATAGATCTTTTAAAACCGTAAAAATAAGTGGAGTGTTGTCTTGGATTAGATATCGTACTAATATCTGAACCACTTGCGTAAGATGGAAAGGAGAGGGAAAGTACTGAAGGAGGTCGTTACGATGAAGAATTGGACATATGTAATAGCAATAATATTCATTATAGCTGTGAGCCAGCCAATGTCAGCCCAGCTTGAGTTTCCAGTTATCCAATCTATTGCTGTTATGCTCTACGATGCAGATTTTGACTTAATCCTATTTGAAAAAAATGGGTTTCAACGGAGATCCATTGCAAGCCTAACTAAGATCATGACTATGTTGCATGTTTCAGAACTAGTCCAAGCAGGGAATCTTCGTTTGAATGATACAGTAACTGCTAGTGCAAATGCCGCTAGTCGAGGAGGTACGCAGATTAAATTGCGCAGTGGCGACACATTTACTATCGAAGAACTGTTATTTGCTTCTGCATTGCAATCAGCTAATGATGCCGTAGTAGCCTTAGCTGAACATATAAGCGGAACGGAACAAGAGTTTTCCTCACAGATTACAAATCGTAGCCGTGAACTAGGACTTGAGAACACTAACTTTGTGGATTCTTCAGGGCTGTTATCAATATATAGTGGAAATTACTCTACTGCCTTTGACTTAGCTCGTTTATCTACACATGCAATGAATAATTCCTTGTTCTATCAGTATGTGTCCACTAAGGAGTACTTTCTAACACCCCAGGATCGCACAATTGGCAATACAAATCCCCTTCTTAATAAAGTTGACGGGGTTGATGGAATAAAAACGGGTACCACAACACCAGCTGGACACGTGTTAATTACATCAGCCGTCAGGAATGGACGGAGATTAATCGTGGTTGTTCTCGGTGCTCCAAGTCGAGCTATTCGTAATC
>SKHL01000138.1 GCA_007116995.1 Limnochordia bacterium | reverse complement strand
TTCCCCTAATAAAACTTCGATTACTTGCTGGCTAATATCCATTCCTCCAAAGATGACAGCATCTTGATCGAGCACGGTTGTAAGGTTTAGTTCTGTCGCGACTTCAGCTACTGCTTCCTCAACGCTACCCATTAATTCAACTTGTAACTCCGTCTCTAACTGTTGCAGCAATTGCTGAAACTGAGGAAGTACCTGTTGTTGACCCTCTTCGTCTAAAGTATCTAATTCAGCTTGTATTTCCTGCATAGTTTGTTCATACCGTTGCTGGGCTTCGGCCAACCCTGGATGCTGCTCCATCACCATTGGGAGATTCACATAACCAATTGTGTTGCTATTAGCAGAGCCCATCCCAACCATTGCTAAAACACTAAATCCAATGAGTAAGACCAATATAGTTAGCTTGTTGTTCTTCATTTTGTAATAACCTCCATTTGCTTTAGTAGTTCTATTAAGTTCTTTAGTTTTTTGTTTGTTCTTCACCAGTCTGGATTTCCTCCATTAAATCTTGAACTCGTTCCTTATTTTTCCTTGCTCGTACTCTACTAAGCACGATTCCAGCACAGAATAGCAACCCTACTACGACTAAGAAAGCTACAGTCATAGAGCTATATGGATCTCCTGCAGCAGTATCAGATCCTATCGGTACTTCTTGGCCATATCCTATCCCACTTAATACAACCATGACAGTGATCATAATCAGCATTTGGGGTATAGTTTTTAAAAACACGTTACACCTCCTATTTCTCTAAAGGTAATGCCACACGGAACGTAGATCCCCTTCCAGCTTTACTCTCCACACTCACGTGGCCTCCATGGGCCTGTATCAGCTGCTTGACGATAGCTAGTCCTAATCCACTGCCTTGCTCGGACCTGGTGCGAGCTTTATCCAATTTATAAAAACGCTCCCAGATATAAGGTAAGTCTTCCTCGCTGATACCTACTCCAAAGTCGGTGATCTCAAACACAAGAACCTGCTGGTATTGGTATAGAGCTAACCGGATCTCACCGTTAGGATGCGAATGATACAAGGCATTAGTAAATATATTGAGCACAACCTGTTGCATTCGCCTTGGATCTGCCATAATCCGTGGAAGATCCAAGGCTGTTTCCCAGTTAATGGTAAGCCCGGCCTTCTCGATCTCTGGGCCTTTGGAATCCACTACCCTACGCACTAACTGTCGTAGATCTACTTTTTCTTTATCGAGCTTTAACTGTCCTAGTTCCATTTTCGTCAAGTCTAGCACATCATCAAGTAACCTCTCTAGGTAGAGGGTATCAGCGAACATAATCTGACGAAAGCTTTCTAGCTCTACTTCGGACAAGGGTTGTTCCATTAGTTCTAAAAACCCTTTCAACGATGTCAGCGGATGTCTAAGCTCATGGGATATACTAGATAAAAACTCCGTTCTATTTAGGTTCAAGCACTGTTGCTCGTGATTTGTTTTCTCTATCTGCTGCGAAGCATAATTAAAGGCTGCAATTACATGATCCACTTCTTTAGAATGAGGTGGTAGATCAAGACGGGGAAAATCCCCCTTTGCGATTGCTAATGTAGCCTCTTGTAAAGACTCTAAAGGCTTTGCAAACCCCTTGGCCATAAAGAAACTCACTAGCAAAACTACCAAACCTGCCACACTACCAGCGATCAACACTAACCGCATGACATTATTAATTGTCACTCTGGCTTCACTTAATGGAGCCCGCATGGCCAGAGCTCCGGAAACTAGCTGCTCCTGATTACTGATAGGTAATACCACTAGCAAATGCTGATGATCGGGACCTCGAATTTTTTTAATCATGTTATTCCCATTTAAAACATGATCAACTTCATTAGCGTCAATTGTAAGTTCTGAGCGCATACTAGCCATCCGGGAGCCAACGAGAATTTGGCCAGTATTATCCATTACCCAATACTCTACATCCGTGTCAGCAACATTGGCCAATTCCTCTCGAATACCATTCACATTACCTAAGACCACGGGATGCAGCAAGGATTGGGTTAAACGCTCACCGACCTCAATCAACTCCCACTCCCGCAATCCATAATAGTATTTCTCGACCAAATAGCCAAAGAGTAATCCGATAATGAGCAAAGATATGGAAACAGATATTAATTGGATTCCAATTAAACGTACAAACACTGTTCTCTGGTTACTCGGGTACTTCCTCATGACTCAACTCGGAGCTGGTATCCAATACCGCGCAGTGTTTGAATCCGAACAGACTTCACCTTGTGAGCCATAAGTTTTTGACGGATACGTTTAATATGCTCATCTACCGTCCGTAATTCAACAGCGGCCGTATACTCCCACAATTGATTTAGTATCTGATCGCGAGTGAAGATCTGTTGCTGATGGGTAGCGAGCAGAACAAGCAAATCAAATTCCTTTGGTGTAAAGCGAATTTCCACTCCGTTCACACCGATCCAATGCTCTGCTTCTTTAATAACCAAAGAACCTACCACAAGTTGACAATCTTGATGGTTACTACCTTGTTGAAAGCCACGTAGAGCTGCCTTACAGCGAGCCACAAACTCCCGTGGGCTAAAAGGCTTAGTAATATAATCATTTGCACCCAATTCTAAACCTAACACACGATCGAGCTCACTCGCTTTGGCAGTCAACATGATAATCGGCTTATAGAAGTTATTCTCCCGAAGCTGTTTACAAATCTCCAATCCGTCTTGCTTAGGTAACATAATATCTAAAATCACTAGATCATAGTCACCGTCCAAAGACTTGGTATAACCACTAATTCCATCTGTACAGATATCCAGTGAAACTTGCTCACGACTGAGAGTGGCTTTTACCACTTCCATCACACTGTCATCGTCCTCAACTAATAGAACATGTTTACCTGCTAGCAAATATAATCACCTCATTGTCACCGCACATTGTATAGGGCAATAGCTCTCCCCATAAAAAGACCTAAAATTGCTAGGTTCATAATGTATGGTAACATATTTTGAAGAGGTTTACAAAAAAGCTCAGCTGTGCTATATCTGTATAATATCAATACTAATCATCCCTAATTCAAACAAGTTGTTAAATAAATGATAAAACAAAGTCTAAGTCACTCTAGACACTAAACAAACATAAAAATAGATCCATCATCGATGGACCCCATCTACAATTTATTCAAACTCGCTTGGCAACAAATTGCCAGCGCTCCACAGCCTCTTTTGGTTCCTTCCGTGTTAGAAATACATAATAACCTATTAAACTCCATCCAGTGAGCACCAGACACTCCTGCACAAATGAGGGATACCACAACCGCTGCTGATGGGTTTCTATCACTCGCTGGTACAAACCATCAGCAGTGGGAATAAAAAATGTCAACTCCATTGTACAGATCTTTGTTTCATAATCAAATGCATTATCCCAAAAGTATCCGAAGTCATCAAACAGATCTGCATAGGATTGGTCTCCATAGGTTACTGTCAGTTTTTGATCTGAATTAAGATCAAATAAAAATAATCCATCCGGACGGATGTGCTGTGCTATTCTGGCTAACACCTGGCGAAACTGAGTTGGATCTAAAATGTAATTCAAACCATCACAGGCACACAGAGCTAAATCGTACTCCTGACCCAGTGCTAGTTTAGTCATATCTTGGCAAATAAAGGGAATTTCTACACCAGCTTGTTCACTTTTTATTAATGCTTGATTGAGCATATCGGTGGAAATATCCACTCCTGTAATGTCATATCCCTTTTGTTTCAGAGGAACTGTCAGATTACCCGTTCCACACCCTAACTCAAGAATGCTCGGATTCGGAAATCCTATTTCCTCCCACAGTGATTGAAGGTAGTCCACCCAATGCCCATAGTCCACCTCCATTAACTGATCATAATAGACCGCTAAATGGGTATAGGCTGGCTGCTTGGTTTCACCCATAAATTCACATCCTCAAATTGCCCCATAATATCACAATGATTGACTAAGCAACCTTGGAATCGATAGCCATAACGCTTAAATAACAATTTCATACCTAACGATAGAGAACGCTCCATTCCATAGAAGCTAACTATCTGCCGTAACTCTAAGAACACCATCATTTAAAGGCGTGGGATGAACGCAGACTCATACCGAATCAGAATCAAAGGGAATTTTCACCGCATCCGCCCATAATTTCTCTAGGCTATAGTATTCCCGTTCCTCACTAAGAAAAATGTGCACCACTACTTTTCCATAATCTAACAAAAGCCACTTATTACCACTGTGTCCCTCTTGGCGGAGCAGTTGCGCTTCTTTATCTTCCATGGCTTCCAAAACAGATTGATTAACCGCCTGCATCTGGGTGATTGTCGGACAACTACTGATTACAAAATACTCCGCGTCCACCATTATGTTAGGCATCTTCAGCACTTGGACTTCTTCGGCTTTCTTATCATCCATCGCCTTAGCGGCGGTTAAGGCCAATTCCTCTCCCGTTAATTCACTCAAATTTTCACACTCCTAGTTTTGAAAATTTCGTCCTACAATAATAGTCACATCCACACTCTCATTAAGGGTATCTGCAACCGATATATCTGCATCAAGATATTTTGCCACCACTTGCACTTTACTAATCATGGAAGCATCAGTAATAATCATCTGGGTTCTCGTATAGTTCGATCGACTTGCGTTGCCGACCCGAAGTACATCATAGCCTTGACTAGAAACAAGCCGGGACACGTGACCAGCTACACCTGGTTGCCCACTCCCATTTAGCACCTCAGTTCGCAGGGGCAGTGCCCGCCCATGAAACACAAAATCTGCCACATGTTCTAGCCGTGTTTTATCGGCTATCCAATAGGATGCTCCGTTAACTTGGCCGGGTACTCCCGGCAATACCAACATATCCAACCTATCCGGAGAAAACCGATTGGCGGCTAATGTTAGCTTAAAGGCCTCATTCCACGGTAGATTTGTATCAACAGCATCCCAAATCTGTCCGAGTAATCTTGGTAACTTAGGAATAGTTCGCGCCTGGAGAGCTTCCCGGAGAACGGCCAGCATAAACTTCCTTTGTCGCTCCACCCGACCGTCGTAACGCAGATATTGGGGGTCTACCAAGGCTACATCTCCCAACCGATCACGATAACGCACATACTGTAAGGCCATATCCCCATCTAATCGCTGTAATCCTGGCAAGAGATGAATATGCAGATCCTGTGCATTGTCTACATAGTTCATCTCTCGATCAACAGATATCTCTACACCACCCAATGTATCAACGATGTCACTAAACCCAGCAAAATCAGTCTGCACATAATAATCTACGTGTACATCGAGAAAATTAGACACGGTTTTCAGGGTCAATTCTGGCCCGCCATATACATTAGCTGCATTAATCCGATCCCACCGATCTCGTTCGGGGATAAGCACCCGAGTATCTCTGGGGATAGAAAGCAGTCGCATATGGCCAGTGGAAGGATTAATCGATGCTAAAATAATGGTGTCCGTACGGGATGGCTGACCAACATATTCATCCATTCCTAAAAATAAAATATTAAGCCGCCGGTAGTCCTGGCTAACTTGACCTACCGGATCATTTGATACTCCCTGCTGGTAACTATAATACGCGGACGATCCCATTAGAATCAGCCCGATTATAATCAGGAACACAAGGGTTAATCTATTACGCTGTCGTTGCTTGCGTTTAAATTCGCGTTTTTGAGCCAATTCTTCTCTACGCTGTTCTACCTCTTTGGGTGATAG
>SKHL01000023.1 GCA_007116995.1 Limnochordia bacterium | reverse complement strand
CTTCATATCCAGTTACCGATATTTATTGTAGCATACCCGATCTCAGTTTGCAAGAGAAAAATACTTTACATTTCCTTGCGAAACAAGTAAAATTAAGCTGAGCACAGGATAATGGTTAAATAGGGTAATAGTAACTAACAGATAACTAGGGGGGGAAACGATGACCCAGAAGATTCAAGCGGAACTAGGTAGTATTAACATCAGTGAGGATGTTATTGCTTTGGTTTGCGGTGTAGCTGCTATGGAATGCTATGGGCTAGTGGGCATGGCACCGCGTAATGTACAAGAAGGTATCTCTGAGCTTCTACGGCGAGATAACTTCGAACGAGGAGTTGATGTTCAGTTTCATGAGGATAGTATTAGCGTTACCTTATATATAGTGGTGCAATATGGAGTAAAAATCTCAGAAGTAGCTCGAAATGTTCAGGAACGAGTAAAATATGCTATCGAAGAGCAACTCGGTCTACAAGTTCAAGGTATCGGTGTGCGTGTACAAGGTGTGCGTGTGACCGATGTAAAACGAAAGTGATCAGGAGGAACGAGCATTGCAAGTGATTACAGGAACAGACTTAAAACGCATGATCTCCGCAGCAGCGGAGTGCTTAACAGAAGATAAGGATCGAATTAACGCTCTTAATGTTTTCCCTGTTCCCGATGGTGACACTGGAACTAATATGGCCTTAACATTAACAGCTGCTTTACGTGAATTAGATCAAGCTTCGCCTGAATCTGTATCAAAAGTAGCTCAAGCTATCGCCCGTGGATCACTAATGGGGGCTCGAGGTAATAGTGGTGTAATCCTGTCACAGTTCTTTCGTGGATTTAGCGACGGGATAAACAAACAAGATATCGCTTCGGGAAAAGACGTAGCTAAGGCGTTTACAGTCGCGTCTCAAACTACGTACAAAGCAGTGCTAAAACCAGTTGAGGGAACTATGTTAACCGTGGGTAAGGCCATTGCCACAGCATGTGCAGAAGCCTGTGAAGATACCACGTTAAGCGCTGGGGCCGTCTGGGAAATCGGAATTATCGCAGGAAAAAAAGCCCTGGCAGATACGCCTAATATCTTGCCTGTACTGAAGCAAGCAGGTGTGGTGGATGCCGGAGGAGATGGATTAATCGTAGCCTTAGAAGGTGCATTACGCGCTTTAAAAGGAGAGAAAATCCAACCCAAGACACCTACAGCCCAGGTTGAAGTCACAGACACAGATCCCCTTAATCAGCTAATTGATCAACAACATGAATCAGGAATTGTAAAAATTAAGGGGGAATTAGTCAATAAATATTGCACGGAGTTTTTAATTAAGGGTAATGATCTTAGCATCGAAGATATCCGGGATAGCTTGGATGCCAAAGGCGATTCTATGCTCGTTGTTGGTGAACCAACCATCGTCAAAATACATATCCATACCGATAATCCCGGAGATGTACTTCAGTTTTGTACCCAGTTAGGGGATCTAGTAGAAATTAAGATAGACAATATGAAGATACAGAACGATAACATAACGGAAGAGCGTGGAAACTTAATAGAGTTTCCTACTGAGAGAATCCCGGAAAACCAAGAAACAAAACCTATTGGAGTGATGGCAGTTGTTCCAGGTCAGGGATTAGCAGATATCTTTACTAGTTTAAGTGTAGACATAGTGGTTACTGGAGGACAGACCATGAACCCTAGTACAGAAGAATTAGTGAAAGCTGTGGAGAGTGTCAATGCAGAAAGCGTGATCATTCTGCCAAATAATAAGAATGTAGTTTTCTCTGCGCAACAGGTCAAGGATCTATCTTTTAAACGAGTGGAAGTAGTAGCTACGCGTACCATCCCCCAAGGAATTAGTGCAATGATGAACCTATCCCTAGAAGATAGTCTTGAGGAAAATGTGTCTGCTATGGAAGACGGAATGAAGCAAGTTCGAACCGGTGAAGTAACGTTTGCTGTCCGTTCTACAGTGGCTGGCGATCTACGGATTGAAGAACAAGATGTGATTGGTCTCTCAGAGGGTAAGATTGCACTAGCCGGGCAATCTGTTGATCAAGTTTCTATCGATTTATTGCATAAACTCGTTAATGAAGAGTCGTCAATTATTAGCATTTATTGGGGCGATAACCGGAGTCAAGAAGAAGCTGATCAGTTCTTTAGTCAGGTAGAGAAAGCGTTTCCCCAATGTGAAGTGGAGATATACCAAGGTGGACAGCCGTTGTACTATTATATCTTATCTGTAGAGTAAGAGGGTAAGTCTGGGAGTAAAGCGATTCACAACAAAAGGAGGTAATAAAGTGGCTAAGATACACATAGTGACAGATAGCGGAAGTGATTTGCCAAAGGATGTCCGAGAGAAGTATAACATCCATGTAGTCCCATTGAGTATTCAGTTTGGTGATGACATCTATCGTGACGGGGTGGACATGAGCGTAACGGAGTTCTACAAACGCTTAACAGAAGGAAGTGTCTTACCTAGTACATGCCAGCCTTCTCCAGCTGATTTTGTCAAGCTATATCAAGAAATAGCCGAACCTGGCGATGCCATTATATCAGTTCATCTTAGTAGTAAATTGAGTGGTACCTATCAGTCAGCCTTCTTGGCCTCTACTATGGTTGAAGGATTAGATATCTCTGTCTTGGATACACAGTCTGCTTCCATTGGTATTGGTTTAGTTTCGTTAGCAGCAGCAGAAGCAGTGCAAAAAGGTGCGTCAAAGGAAGAAGCAGTGGCTTTTGCAGAAAAGCGAGTTGAAGAGCTAGGTGTTTACTTCGTCGTAGATACCCTGGAGTATTTAAAGAAAAATGGCCGTATTGGAGCAGCCCAAGCCATGGTGGGCTCTCTGCTCAATATCAAACCCATTTTAACACTAGCAGAAGGAATTGTTACTCCCTTTGATAAGGTACGAGGAAAAGCAAAAGCGCTTAAACAAATTCAGGAGTTAATCAAAGAATACAGCCAGAAATATCCAGGTCGACCTTTGCGGATCGGGATCACTCATGCAAATTGCGCTGAAGAGGCAACTAAGCTCGGTGAAACCCTCCAAGCAAACGTCGATGTTCATGAAATTATCATATCCTATATCGGTCCTACCATTGGTGTTCATGTAGGACCAGGTACCATTGCGTTTTTATTTTATCCAATTGATTAACAATCATCATAAAACCCTTGGGGCGTCCCAGGGGTTGTTTTTTAGTGGGGTGATATCATGTTAGATCAGCCTGTTACCGCCTTACCTGGTATCGGAAAGGAAAAAGCAAAATTATTGGTCAAACTAGGACTAAAGAGTATACGTGATGTCATTTTCTCTTATCCTAGATCGTACCACAATTATTGCCAGATTTTCTCTCCAGATCAAGCTGAAAACGATCAAGAAGGACTCTTTTCCGGTCCATTAGTAAATATACAAGAAAAATCCTTAAATAAGAATCGGCGTCTTATTCAAGGTCGCCTCCTCGGTATTACTAAATCTCTTACAGTGAGTTGGTTTACCGTGATGCGAGGACGAGGAGGGAGTTACCTATATCGGCAATTGAAAAAGAGCTCCCATGTGTGGGTGTATGGAACAGTAAAAGAAGGTTTATATGGTCTGGAACTCCCAAATGGGGACTGGTATACCAAACAACCAAGCCGATTAGGCCTACAACCAGTCTATCCTTTGGTTGCTGGTATTACTAATGCTATGCGGTTAAGGTGGATCGAATTTGCTCTAGACTACATAAATCAGATCTACGAGTGCCTTCCCTCCGTTCAACTTCAAACGTACATGGCTCGTGAAGATGCTTTATCATCTATTCATTTCCCGAAAAACCAGGAGCAACTTGACAAAGCAAAACAACGACTGATCTTCGAAGAGTTCTTTCTGTTCCATCTTAGCTTAAGTAAGTTGGAGACTGACCAACAATTCATTCAACACCAAGCTGATGGTCAACTAACTAAGAAGTATTTGGCAAACTTACCATTTGAATTAACACCTGGTCAAGAAAAAGCCATCGTCGACGTGCGTGAAGATATGGAAGCTCCTCTACAGATGCGTCGGTTAATTCATGGCGATGTGGGTTCAGGCAAAACAGTGATAGCCGAATATGCCGCAATAAAAGCTGTTAACTTGAAGGGTCAAGTAGCCGTGATGGTGCCTACTGAGATCTTAGCAAGGCAGATGCACTCTAGACTAGCAGCATCTCTTGGTCCACTAGGTGTGGAAGTCGCCCTGTTAATTGGGAAAAGCCCGACAAAAGCTCAGAGGCATACCTTGACCGGGTTAGCATCTGGTACTATTCCAGTGGTCGTTGGTACACACGCATTGATTTCGCACAATGTAGAATTTAAGAGGTTAACCCTGGCTGTGGTTGATGAGCAACATCGTTTCGGGGTCAGACAACGCATCGCACTGAGTGATAAGGGTCATGCGGATCTTTTGGTTATGAGCGCTACTCCAATTCCTCGTTCTCTAGCTCTAACACTCTATGGGGACTTGAATAATACAGTCATCCGGGATCTACCTGCTGGTAGAAAACTTATTGATACTCGATTAATTCATCCGAATCGACGCGGCGAGGTATATCGCTTTTTGGTTAATCGTGTGAAGCAAGGTGAACAAGGTTTTGTTATCTTTCCATTAGTGGAGGAGTCTGATAAGCTAGAGGCGAAAGCAGCTATACAAGAAATGGATATACTATCTAAAGGGTTATTATCTAGTGTACGAGTGGGTCTTGTGCATGGACAGATGGGTAAGGAAAAAGAAGAAGTCATGGAAGGCTTCTATCAACAGAAGCTAGATATATTAATCTCTACAACAGTGATCGAGGTGGGAATGAATGTGCCGAACGCTACTGTGATGGTAATTGAAGATGCCCACCGATTTGGGCTTGCCCAACTCCACCAATTACGAGGACGAGTTGGACGTTCATCAAACCAAGCCTACTGTTTCTTAATCTCTGAGCCGAAAACGGACATAGCAAGGGATCGATTACATGTGATTAGGAGCACGAATGACGGCCTAAAAATAGCAGAAGAAGATTTAAAATTGCGAGGCCCCGGTGATTTACTAGGCACACGTCAATCTGGACAACCGTGGTTTAAGTTGGCAGACCTAATAGAAGATCAAGAGCTCCTAGAGAAGGCGGCCTACGCCGCTCGCCAATTAATTCTCGAAAATCCGACCCTAAGTGAGTATCCTACCCTCCTCAAGGAAGTAAAAAGGCAGCAACCGTAGCCCTTATAAGTAAGTTAAAACCTAAGAGGCAAAAGCCAATATGGGCTTTTGCCTAGCTAGATATATCGAGACTATGTAACTTAAGAGGCAAAAGCCAATATGGGCTTTTGCCTAGCTAGATATATCGAGACTATGTAACTTAAGAGGCAAAAGCCAATATGGGCTTTTGCCTATGGGAGAGGAGAAACTGGAGGAAGAATAGAACCAATACTCAGTTTCGGCACTTCCTGTGCCTTTTGGGGAGGGTCAATCTCTTCATTTGCTAGTATGTGGCAAACATACCATGGAATATTCAACAAATTACTGGTAGTATTATCCAGACAAGGAGGAAAACTGTTGCGTGTGATATCAGGAACTGCTCGCGGTCGCCGATTACAAAGCGTGGCTGGAATGGAAACTAGGCCGACAACAGATCGAGTTAAAGAATCACTGTTCAATATTATCTCATCATTAGTGGAAAATTCGCGACTTTTAGACTTGTTTGCTGGAAACGGGGGCATAGGAATAGAGGCCTTAAGTCGCGGAGCCGCTCAGGTAGTCTTTATTGATAAGAATCACCGATGCACCCAGATGATCAAAACAAACTTGGCAAATACCAGCTTAACAGGG
>SKHL01000098.1 GCA_007116995.1 Limnochordia bacterium | reverse complement strand
ACAAAATCGTTAAAGAAAATGGCGTTTTGCCATGGAACTACTTGGTAACCAGCTTCTTCTTGCTCGAACTGCTCCGACATATAAACCAATTGTATATTAAGATATCCCTCGAGTACAACCTTATCCTCAGCCGCTTGCACATCAGTAACAATTGGTGTCCCCTTTAGCCAGATGACCCGCTCTATAGCAGGAGCAGAGGCTGGTAATTCTAAGGTTCCCTGCAATACACTTTGCGCTGTGTTCTCACCTACTAAGTTCTCCACTTGTAAAACTTCCTCTTTTATTTTGAGGCCCATCGTTTCCCCCCCTTATGTTAACAACAAAGAATTACATTTATATATATGAACTGGCTTTGGAAAAAATGTTTGATTCCCTGACAGGTTTACAAAAATTTTCCAACACTAAATTGACTCTGTAGGGTGGACCATATTCGCTTGTCTTCCATCCCTAAATTATCAATGACCACCCCTGCTAGATTATACCGATTGGCTAACCTAATAGTTTGGGAGATCTGGTCTACACTCGTAATACATAAATGCATTTCCTTTTCCTGATTGTAGTAGCGATAATAGAACTGTTCCTGTTTATCTTTCATTAATTTCGCCCCGCGACGAAAGACCGTGTTCATGGCCGCTGGGTGGGACAGGGTTTCTATCTCCTTGTCACTAGTACCATGCTCACATAAACCCGCATAAACCGGTATCCGCAAGAGAATTTTCCAGGATGGAATGAGCTTTAGCGCTGAATGAATTAACCGTTCACTTTGGTCCTTATCTACTAAAGGTTGAGCGGTGCGCGGAGTTGGTATGCTAACCACGATTTTATTAACGACAGCACTTAAATCTCGAAAATTTATGCCGCCAAATACATTCCAGCTGGGCATTTGGGGAGTAAACATAATCACTAGGTGTTTTTCGCCTATTACCTTGCGTAATCGCTGCACAAATTTATGGTACCTACTACCGTCAACACGATAAAAGGAATCCCAAGGAAGATATAGGCCATCAAACCTGTGACTGATTTTCTCTAGGTATTGAAGACACTCTCGTTTCTGTCTTCTACTAGTCATTAGCTTGTGCGCCTGCAATAGTTGATTCCCCTCGGGGAGCCGAATCATGCCAATACTCGGTACTCCTTTTACGATGGATATCCCGGTTATATTTTGGTTCAGTGCAAGAGCTTTAAATACACCTGTGAGTAGCTTTTGGTTGCGCTGAAAGGATTCCTGCGCCATCATATCTGCATATTGAATTCCCCATACCTGGCGATCGAAAAATATTAGCTTCTGACCAGCATAGAGATCTCCCTTCTTATTAGACGCTTGCAGGGCTTCAATCCCAATATCATAGCCACTAGCTATTTGAGCTAGACTTTCTCCCCGCTCGACCACATGGACCCGACGGTGAACAGGAAGCTGCTCTTGTAAGAGAACAGCAAACACCTCTTTCCCTGCGATACCATCTATCCGCAACCGATAGTCCCGTTGAAAGTATTGGAGCGCTTCCTGGGTTAAATACCCAAACTGGCCATTATCAGGGCCTGGTTCATATCCTAGATCGGCTAAGCGTTGTTGTAGGTGTGCTACATCACTACCATAGCTACCTGCTCGTAAATTACGAGACCCTAATTTTCGCTTCGCTTTTTTTAGCAGCATACTTGCCTTTCACTCCCCCCTTATCGAGAACCAAGCCCGATGCGTGATCTCTTAAAGTCCCACCTTCTCTTCTTTACTCTATGACCATAAAAAACCACAAAAAAAAAGCACCAATTACTCGATGCTTTTTTAGCAAGGAAAGGAATATCCTTTACATGCTTACACTCCCAATTCGATTATTTTCTACGGTTAGCTCAACAGTCTCCGTTAAAATATCCGCATAAGTGTAGGACATTCGTTTCACGGCACTGGATTTATCTAACTTGACCACAAATACCTTAGGGTATGTGTTTTCTAGTACGCCTTCAGCTTCTATGATCTTCTTACGTCCTTTATTTGCCTTTAGCTTAATCTTTTTTCCAATACAAGCTTCTAGATTGAGCTTAATCTGATCTAATGGATTAATCTTTGTTACCATGCGCTCACCTTCCTTGTACCGACTTGTTTCTCTAATTATACTACAATTTGGGTAGATTGTCAATAAACATATATTGTACCAAGTAGAAGCCTTTCCTGTCAAGCACATCTCAAAAAATTTTTCTTTTTTTTTCATGTATAATTAACCTATTTGCTGTTATTCCTAAGTAATAGGATATCCTAAGCGCATCTTACCTCGCGTTTCTAACCCACCAATTCCATTAATACCACTAACAGTGGTCTGTAGGATCTGCTGCATATCTAGCACGTGATAGAATGAGGTGAAAGAAACTTTTTCTGCTATGAAGACCGGATCAAAACAATGAATCATCACTCGATTCGGTGCACTTGCGAAATTAGCCCCCGCCTCTATTAATGCCTCAAAATGACTTTGACAAGCCCCTGCTATAATAACTAACCCGTCCTTATCCGTTTCATATAAGCGAGCTTGCTTAACAGCTTCGACGAAGAAACCCGACGAACGATAGTTAACTAGTCGATCTCGGTCACTTTGTTTTCTCACCAACCCATCGTGTCCAGTAATTACTAGTATATCCGGACGGTGTTTCTCTAATACTGTTCGAACTTCACTAGGCTGCTTGGCCTCTCGAATGTTTAATCCTACCACGGGCACTTTCAGATTCTTGTACAGCTCTAAGCATTGCGTTAAATAGTGTTGTTCTCCATCGATATGCAAGACCTTGCCTGGGAATACTTGATAATCTGTGCGGGGTTCGCTTCCCTTTAGCTCTAATTGCTTTGATAATGGACTACGGCCAACAATTATTGCGTTGATTATTTGCTTTAGTGCTGAACGGTGTCCACTTTTTTGCCGATAATTTACGGAGATTAAGTCGGTTAAAGGACTGTCTGCGAACAGTCTCACATTAGCACCAACTAATTGGGCTATGGCTACCCCGTTTTCCTCTATCTTAGTCACATAAAAAATAATGTCTTCTCCATAGGAACGCCGGGTAACCATATCTCCTTCTCGTATTCTGTCCATAATGACACCTCCGTGTCGATCTATCCTATGAACAAAGAAAAAGAGTAGTGCTCTCGACCTAATAAAACAGGACGAGAGTACTACTCAAAAAGGGACTTATTCTATGAACCCTACCTAAATCATCGAACTCTGGATTTTGATGTTTGGTGACTTGTCATTTCGTATACTTATCAGCAACAGAAGAAGCCCCGTAGGACTCGGGCTTTATCCGGGCATGGAATCCAGAACCCACAACCATTCCGACTACTTCCTTGATTAGATTCTTCGTTGCCCCATTGTTGCCCACATCCAGATGGATTTCAATATTGAAGTCTTGACCCGAGTCAGCTAACTTTTCTGTCAAAACAGAGGCTAATACTAAGCTGCGGGAGGTTTCATAGAAAATACGCTGCCGTAGGCTTCTGCTCATCCTGTCCATTTCTCGCCGATAGAAGAAGCGGCCTCCCTTGCCCTGCCGATGGACAATAAGAGCTGTCACATAACACACTGCCCCCTTGTTTTCGTGTTGCTGCGAGTCGGTACCGATGATTAGTAGATACTTTTCCTCTGGATTTGCTTGCGCATAATTAAGAATATCGTCAAAAACATCGTCAAAGTCCATGGGTCCATGTGTCGGACTAATAAAATTCAATTTACCACCTTCTTTTAAGCCGTCAGCAAAGAAGTAAAAAGATCGGTTCACTGAGAAAAGTGCACTGATTAATTATATCAGAGAACCCGCAGGAAAACAATAATTTTAAAATCCAGGGTTTGACACTATCCTACCTCCGTAAGACGATTAGCCTTTCGGTCAATGCTCCGAATTGTGGTAGAGATAAGGTTTCTCCACGAAGGCTTGGTGATATATCTAGATCGATTAAGACCTGTTCTAATTGGTCATCAGTGATTTTCCAATTTTTACAAAGACTCCGCAGGGTATTTCTAATTGTCTTGCGCCGTTGCCCAAAAGCGGCCCGCACCACAGAAAATAAGTCATTCGGAGCCACAGCAACTGGTGGTAATATGGTGGAAAGTTTAACCACAGCAGAGTCTACATCGGGTGCAGGCATAAATACCGTCCGGGGAGCCTTAGCCACTAGTGACGCTTGGGCATAATAGGCCACAGCAACGCTAAGAACTCCATAGGCTTTCGTCCCTGGGATCGCCATAATCCTTTCAGCTACCTCCTTTTGCACCATTACCACAACTTCAGTAAAAGGAACATTACCCTCTAGGGCCTTCATAATTAGGCGGGTAGTTAAGTAATAGGGAAGATTGGCTACAAGCTTAACTGGTTCTCCTTGCCATCCACCTTGGGTGAGCACGTCCAGCCAGTCTAAGGATAAGGCATCACTAGATATTATTTGCACATTCTTATTATTGATTCTCTCAGTGACGATTTTAACCAAGTCATGGTCAATCTCAAAACTAATCACCTTGCGACAGTGGGGTGCGAGTTTGGTGGTCAATGTGCCCAGTCCAGTACCTACTTCAATCACAAAATCCTGTTCAGTTAACTCCGCACTATGTAAGATTTTCTGCAAAATATTTCCATCGACTAGAAAGTTTTGGCCAAAGCGCTTTTTAAACCGAAATTGATACTCATTAATGATCTCTTTTACATAGCTAGGGGAAACTAAACGATGATTATCCACTGTATCTCTCCTTTATATTTCCCAGGAAATTACCTGTTTTCCCAAAATGATAAATCAAATCGGCCCTTGGTCAATCGGGCAAGCTCCTCATTTAGTTGTTCCTCCGTATAGTCATCTAAATTATCCAGTAAAGATAGTATCTGTTCAAAATCATCCTCAGATATGCACTCTTTTACTAATAACTTCTCGCAGGTCGTGATAAACCGTAATTTGACCCGTTCTAACTCCTCAAATAAGGCCATAGTTAGGCATTCACCTCATTTATAAATTCATCAATAAAGCGAGTATACTCCTTAATAAATCGGAGACGAACCGTTCCGGTAGGCCCTTTTCTTTGCTTAGCAAAAATCACTTCTACCACACCTTGGGTTCCATTCTCCTCAGCCTGATCTGGATAATAGTATTCATCTCGATATAAGAAGATCACAGCATCGGCGAATTCCTCAATATTACCAGAATCCCGCAGATCCGACATCATCGGACGTTTATTATCTCTGCTCTCTACCGAACGATTCAGCTGGGATAATAGTATGATAGGCAAATCTAGTTCTCCTGCTAAATCCCGTAGCTCACGAACGATTTCTCCCACTAATAGTGACCAACTACGGCCTCCGACTTGGGTGGGGGGCTTAATTAACTGCAAATAGTCTATAATAATTAAACCTAAATTTGGGTTTTCTGCCTTTATCTTGCGGGCTTTTGCTCGTATTTCCGCACAGGTTAACCCCCGTCTATCCACAATGGTTATAGGTAGTTTGTATAGCTCGTTAAAAATCTGTTGGGTGCGGGAGAACTGCTCATCACTTAACTTAGTTTGGTATTCATTCGAGGTAATTTCCATGCCCCTTTGCTCTTTATAGCGAAAGTATTCGTTAAGCACGATCCGATCGCCAATTTGCTCATCATCCATTTCAAGACTGAAGATCAATGCAGGTATATTCCGTTTGGCTACATTCATAACCATATTCATGGCAAAGGCTGTTTTACCCATACTAGGTCGGGCCGCTAAAATAATTAAGTCCTTTCGTTTAAAACCCGTGGTCATTCCATCAATAGAGGGGAAACGCACAGATAGCCCATAGGCGTTATCCATGCCTT